>DYIH01000118.1 GCA_020723785.1 Thermaerobacter marianensis | reverse complement strand
TGGGGCGGCGGCGTCCCTGCGCACGGACAACCTGGGCAAGGCCCTGGGGAGCGCGTTCCTGCGGATAACGGTCGAGGTGGACGAGGCCGAGCTGGCCGGTGTGACGATCCTGCGGTGTCCCGATGAATTCCAGGATGCCGCTCCGTTCCCGGCCTGGCGCGGCGGGCCTGGCACCCGGACGGCGGGATGGAGCGGCGCCGCGCCGGAAGGAGGCGGGATGGCGTGACCTATCGGCTGACCGCGGAGCAGGAGATGTTCCGCAAGCTCGCGCACGACATAGCCGAGCGGCACGTGGCGCCGCGGGCGGCGGAGATCGACCGGAGCGGCGAGTTCCCGTGGGACATCGTCGGGGTGTACCGGGAACAGGGGCTGTTCGCCCTGCCGGTGCCCGAGGAATACGGCGGCGCCGGGGCCGACCCCCTGAGCTTCTGCCTCGTCGTGGAGGAACTGGCGCGCGTCGACGCCACCTGCGCCCTGATCCTGGCCGTGCAGCAGCTGGGGCTCATGCCCATCCTCCTGGCCGGCAGCGAGGAGCAGAAGCGGCGCTACCTCCCGCGGCTGGCGGCGGGGGAGTGGCTGGCGGCGTTCGGGCTGACGGAGCCCGAGGCCGGGTCCGACGCCGGCTCCCTGCGGACGCGCGCCACCCGCGCCGGCGGCGGCTATCGGTTGGACGGGAGCAAGCGCTTCATCACCAACGGCGGCGTGGCCCACGTCTACAGCATCTTCGCCTCCACCGACCCGGCCAAGGGTTCCAAGGGGATCAGCGCCTTCGTCGTCGAGGCCGACACGCCCGGCTTCACGGTGGGGCGCCAGGAGGAGAAGCTGGGCATCCGCGGCTCGCCCACCGCCGAACTCCTCTTCGACGGCTGCGCCGTGCCGGAGGCCAACCGGTTGGGGGCGGAGGGGGAGGGCTTCGGCATCGCCCTGGCCACCCTGGACCGGACGCGGCTGGGCATCGCCGCCCAGGCCGTGGGCATCGCCCAGGGGGCCTTCGATTACGCCTTGAACTACGCGCGGGAGCGGCGCCAGTTCGGCCGGCCCATCGCCGAGTTCGAGGGCATCCAGTTCATGCTGGCCGATATGGCCACATGCATCGAGGCGGCGCGCCAGCTCACCTACCGGGCGGCCGCCCTCCTGGGCGAACAGGGCGGCGCCCGCCGCCTACCGCCCGAGGTCAACCGCCTGTCGGCCATGGCCAAGTGCTTCGCCTCCGACACGGCCATGGCGGTGACGACGGACGCCGTGCAGGTGCTGGGCGGCTACGGCTACATCCGGGACCACCCGGTGGAGCGGATGATGCGCGACGCCAAGATCACCCAGATCTACGAGGGGACGAACCAGATCCAGCGGTTGGTCATCGCCCGGAGCTACCTGGGCTGACAAGGAACGAACGTGCCGGAAGCCCGGACCCGGCCTGCTCAGCCCATGGGGGCTGCGGCGCGGGCGGCCGGCAACGGCAGCAGGATCGTTTCCCCGGGCTGCGGGATGATCAGGGGCACCCGCCCTTCGAAGCGGCTCCGGAACCAGTCCGGGCTTTCTGTGTGGACGGCGATGAGCGCCTGCGGCCGGATCGCTTCCACCATCTCCACCAGTCCGGGACCGTGGATGTGGCCGCTGGCGTGGAGGCCGGGTTGGCCGCCGCGCCCGTCGCGCCCGGCCGGCTCGCCCGCGAAGCGCAGGCCGAAGTGGCGGATCCAGGCCCGCAGTCGGTCCAGGTCGATGTGCATCTCCTCGTTGTGGGCCTCGCTCGACGAATAAATGTACGTGCCGCCGCCGGGCTGGATGTCGATCAGCTCGTGGATGTCGTAATAGGAAAAGCAGAGGATGAATTCGTCCTGGGCGGCGGCCACGTCGGAGGCGGCGACGACCCGTTCGGGGGCGGCCTCCAGGTGGCGTTCCAGCAGGGCACGCTCCCACAGCGGGCGGTTGCCCTTGGCCTCGGCGTAGACAACCAGGTGCGGTTCGGCAAAGGGGTCCGGCACGCCGCCGTCGCCGGCCGCATGCAGGGCCTCCAGCAGGTAGGCGTCGCGGGCGGTGACGCCCAGCCGCCGCCCCGTCTCCCGCGCGATGCGCAGGAAGCTGAGCAGCCGCTCCACGTTGCGGGGGCCGAAGTCGGCCACCACCAGCCCCTCGGCCTGCTCCACCGCCTCGGCGGCGTTGGCGTAGACGTCGGCCTCGTTGACCGGCTCGTCCTTGCCCGGGTGGGTGCCCTCGGTGATCAGGGCGATGGGTTGCAACAGCGCCGCCTCGCGGATGAAGGCCCGCGTGTCCCCGGCCCGCGCGCCGTGCAGGCGCAGGTCGCCGGTGTAGACGATCCAGCCATCGCTCGTCTCGACGGCGAAGGCGCCGGCGCCGGGGATGGAATGGTCCACCGGGAAGCGGCGCACCCGCAGATCGCCGATGCGAGCCTCGGGCACAAACGCCGGCTGCCGCGGCGCCAAAGCGCGGGAGCTCCCCCCGTTGGCCCAGAAGGCGGCGAAGCCCTCGCCCGGCGGCGGCTCGTCCAGGAGGACGAAGGGGCGCTGCACGTGGGAGACCTTTTTGTAGTGACCGGCCGCCAGGAGGCCCTCCTTGACCTCCCGCGGCGTGATGTAAGCGATCTCGCCGGCGCCCGCCGCGTGGGCGGTGTCCTGCATCGCCTTGGCGATAACCGCCGTGGCCAGCCCGGTGACGATGGGGATGCCCGGGTCGAGGTAGGTGACGTAGCCGGTGTGGTCGACGTGGGCGTGGCTCAGGAGCAGGCCGTCGGCCCGCACCCGACGATACAACGGGCGGTTGCGCATCCGTTCCCACCAGGCCCGTTCCGGCAGGTCCAGGTCCGGCCGGTAGAGGCCCTCCAGGGGCGGCAGCAGGCCGAGTTCCAGCAGGTCGCCGATGCCGCAGCCGGCGCGCGGCCGGAGGAACTCGTCGAAGAAGCGCCCCTCGGCGCTGAAGTTGGTGCCGAAGTCCAGCCAGACGGACGTCCCGTCGGCCTCCAGCAGGATCTTGTTGCCTCCTATGCACCCGGCGCCGTCGTAGAAGGTCAAGGCCGCGGGCATGGGAACACCCCTTTCCGGCACGATCCGGAAGGATGATTCTGGGCGGACCCCGGTCGATCCTGCTTCAGATCAGTCGCAGGAAGAAAGCGACGGCCGCGCCGTAAGCCGCCACCACGCCGGCGTGCGACCACCAAAGGGCGCGGGGTTGGCGCCAGCGGCCCAGTTCACGGCGGCGGCTGACCTGCCACACGGCGAAGAACGCCAGGACGACGCTGGCGAAGAGGACCGCCCCCTGCAGGAGCCCCAGCAGGGGGGCCGTCGTCAGCGCCCGGACGGCGGCCGGTTGTCCCTGCAGTACCTGGATGGAGAAGGCCTCGATGGCGGGCAGGTGCGCCAGTTGGTATGCGGTATGCCCGCCGAAGGCCAGCGGCAGGTGGGCGTACCAGGCTTGCTTCAGAGCCTGGGCCTCGTCGTAGGAACCGCTGCGCCGGGCCAGGAGGTGGAGCCCTTTCACCGCGCCGGCGAAGAGCAGGGCGGCGCCGGCGAAGGCCAGGGTGAAGGACGCCGGCGACAGGAGCCCCCGCTGGAAGGCCATGACGGGCAGGAGCACGCTTTGCAGGGCGGCGACGAAGTAGACCATCTCCGGGCTGACCCGCGTGAGGCGCCAGAGTTCCCGGCCGGGGAAGCGCAGGTGCAGCCGCGGCGACTCGTTGGGGCAGCTGCGGACGCAGTTCATGCAGAGGGTGCAGTTCTGGTTGCTGTCGACGTAGGGCAGGTGCAGGAACTGGGGGCAGCCGGGGGCGGCGGCGCTGCCCCGGTAGCATTCGTGGGTGTTGCAACCGGCGCAGACGTCGGCGTTGGCGCGAAGCTCCAGGGCGGCGCCCATGGCGGCCACGCCGACCATCGAGCCCAGGGGGCAGAGGTAGCGGCACCAGGCCTTGCGCTTGAGGAGGACGTGAAAGATCACCGCGCCCAGGGTGATGGCCAGGAGCAGCAGGGCGGTGGCCAGGGGCCAGCGGCGCATGCCGCTGATCTCTTCCACCCAGATGATGGCCAGAAAGCCTGTGGTGACGATGACGTGGCTCCGTTTCTGGATGAAGGCCGGCACCGGCAGGTTCAGGTGCTTCACGCGCTGGGCCAGCCCGCCGAGGGTTTGAAAGGGACAGACGGCGCACCAGAAGCGGGCCAGGAAGAAGGTCGCCACCCACAGGCCGGGCCACCAGATGGACCAGGCGACGGTCATCATCGGGTTGGCCTCCGCCTGTTGTGGTCCGAAGAGCAGGACGCCCACGGCCGCCAGGAAGGCTGCCGTGCCGCCATAGGCCGCCCAGGCCGGAAAGATGTTGCGCATCACGAGCCGCCGCAGCGGGGGCCAGCGCAGGATGTCGTGCAGCGCCGGGGCCGACCAGGGCTGCCCGAGGTGGATGTGCTCGGAACTGATCCGCGGCCCGCCGGAGAGGGTGACGGCCCGCCCGATGACGTCCTCCAGTTCCTGGACGTTACCGGTCACGTAGTCGTAGGCCATCAGCTTTTCCAGGTCGTGGGGCGCCAGGTTGGCATCGATTTTCTTGCCCAGCTGGCGGGCATGCCGCTGGGCGAAGAAGGCTGCCAGCGGCGGGATGTCGCGCTTCCGCTCGCGGAGCGGCGGGATCGCCACCTTCCCTTCCCGCAGGAGAGCCAGGAGGCCGGTGCTGAACCGCCCCGCCACCGCGAGCGCTTCCAGGTCGATCCGCGAGGTGGCCATGAGCCGCGGGCCGTGGTCGTTGTTCGCGGTCAGGTAGCGGGCCAGACGTTCCTGTGCGGCGGGTGGCAACATCTCGATGTTCTTTAAAAGGAGCGTCCCGCCGCCGGCGATGTCCACCATGCCGGGGATGCGCATGGCAGGGGCGGGGGCCGCGCCGGCCCGGCTCCCCAGTATCTGCTCGCCCAGTTCGTCGCCGGCCAGTTGGCTGCAATCGAGGGCCAGGAAGGGCTGCCGCCGGCGGGGGCTTTCCCGGTGGATCAGTCTGGCCACCAGTTCCTTGCCGGTCCCCTTTTCACCCAGGAGGAGCACCGGTCCAGCGGCGGCGGCCAGCCTGCGCACCGCCTGCCGTAGCTCCTTGGCGGCACGGGTCGTTCCCACCAGTTGGCCGTAGTGCTCGGACCGCTCGTCGGCCAGTAGCCGGCCGACCAGATGGGCGCGGCTGCGCGCCTCGCTGGCGGTCTCGTGCAACAGGTGCAACCGCTCGTAGAGGGCGGTGGCGAAGTCATGGTAGAGCCGCGGGTGCCGTATGAGGAGCTTGTGGAACTCGACGGGCGGCAGCACATAGACCAGCACGTCCTCGGCGGCCCGTATGGTGGCGTAGCTGGGCTCCCCGGTGATGAGGGACATGTCGCCGAAATAACCGCCGGGGTCCAGGAACGTGAGATGCACCGGCCCTTCCTGCAGCTCCTCGGTGACCACCTCCATCCGTCCCGCACCGACGATGAAGAAACCCGGCGCCTTATCCCCCTGCCGCAACGCGACCTCGCCCCGCCGCAGCCGGCGTTCCTCGCAAGCTTGGGCGATCCCGCGCAACATTTCGTCAGGGATGTCGTGAAACAGCGCGGTGCCGCGGAGAAACTCCA
>DYIH01000117.1:4424-5632 GCA_020723785.1 Thermaerobacter marianensis | reverse complement strand
GAAGCTGCGCCTGCTGCTGGCCGGCGTCTCCACCATGCTCCGCTACGGCATGATGCAGGACTGGGAAGCGGCCCAGCGCGCCGCGGCGCGGCTCCCGCGGCGGCATGGCCGGGTTGCGGCCGGCTTCCACGGCTCGTCAGGCGCCCGCTCGTCCCTCCTACACCCCGCCAGGCCTGCCGGCCCGGCGGGGGCTCCGGTGTGGGAGGCGCCGGACGTGCTCTGGTACCTGTTTCCGGAAGGGGCGGCCAGGTCGTCCTGGCGGCTGGGTCCGGTCAGCGTGCGGGATGGCGGCTGGCATTGGCAGGCCGGCCCGGAGGAACCGGCAGCCTTTTCCCTGTTTCCGAAAGCGGTGCGCCACTGTTACATCGATAATCGGGTGCCGGGAATGGGGCCGCGCGGCCAGCCCGTCCTGGAGATCCACTACATGGGGTCGTGGCGGGGGGAGAAGGCCTGCTTCTCAGGACCGGTGGAAAGACTCCATTTTTGGGCACAGGTTCTCACGGAGTCCCGGCACGATGCGCTGGAGACCTGCCCGGCCTGCCAGGCGCCCGCCCCTGCCGGCCGGTTGATGTCCCAGGGTTGCCGACGCTGCGGTTGGCGTGGCGGCGCAGGTGGTGGCGCATCTCGCAACCCCAAGGCATACGCTGATTGAGCCCTATGGATGGAAGGAGCCGGCTTGCCATGACCTCTCAATGCCTTCCCGACGAGCGAACCGTCGTCATCGACCCCGGGCACGGTGGCGAGGACCGTGGCGGGGCCGGGGTGACCGGGTACGTGGAAGCGGAGTTCACCCTCGATTTGGCCCACCGCCTATCGCGACTCCTGGAACTCTCGGCTGTCAAGGCGGTCCTGACCCGGCATGGCGACGACACCGTCCCGGCGATCGCCCGCCGCCGGGCCGTGCGCCAGCGAAGCCCGGCCCTCTGTGTCAGCCTACATACGGCGGGCTACCCGTGGACCACCGAGATCGGCGTCGCCGCCTGGTACTCCGTGGAACGGTTTTTTGCCAGCCGCCGGCTCGCCGCGCTGTTGGCGGAATCCGTGCGTTCAGCCACGGGCAGGCCCAGCCGGGGGACGGTGTTCTGTCTGCCCTGGGGTAGCGGGCAAGAAGGCTACGAGATCCTGGCCGGCACGGGTGTCCCGACGGTGGTGGTGGAGCTGGGCTGCCACACTTCGGGGGAGGATGAGTCCCTGCTCGGATCGGATCG
>DYIH01000117.1:0-4414 GCA_020723785.1 Thermaerobacter marianensis | reverse complement strand
GGTGCGCCGCCGGCCTCTGTAACGGCATCCTTCGCTACCTCGGGCGATTCGATGCGCCGTCGGCGCCGAGTGAACCGCACGGTGATCCGGCGCCGGAACGCGGTTTGGTCCATGCGGTCACGGTCACGGCGCTTGAGGAGGCGGTGGCGACCGCAGCGGAGGCGAGCGTTCCACCGCCGGTCGCGGCGGTGGCGGAGGCGGGTTCGGCGCCGCCGGCGGAGGCGGCGGTGGAATCGGCGGAGGCGGGCGCGGCGGTGGCGGAATCGGCGGAGGCGGCGGTGGAAGAGGCGGAGGCGGGCGCGGTGCCGTTGTCGCCCGTCCTGGCGCCGGTGGAAATCCATGAGACGGCGCTCGCCCCGGTATCCGTCGAGGGGGTGAAAACGCCGGCGGCCGCGCTTGTCCCCCCTCAGGCCCAGTGGACCGATGTGGATCTCTCGCCCATGCCCGTCACACCCCGGCAACTTGCGTCGTGGACGCCTGCCCTGGCGCAACCCTTCTTCCGCCGGCTGCCGGCCGGAGCGCGATCAGCGGGGATCGGATGGCACGGCGGGTCTCATTGGCGGCGGGGGGCCATGATCGGTCATTTCGCGCCGCCCCATCATGTGCTTGAGTGTTTGCGGGCCTCGGCCGGCTGCAGAGGCCAGGGTGACGCGCCTCTCCTCGGACCCCGCGGCCATGGCCCCACTTGAGTTTCAGGCCGCCGGCGCGCCCCTCGTGGTCATTTGTCCGGAAGGGCGCATATACTTTGGTGGCCCTAAAAAACAGGTCGCGGCAGGGCGGAAGGGGGGAATCAACGATGGCAGTTAAGACCGCACTCGAGTCGTCGAGCCTGGCCGAGGTCATCGACCGCATCCTCGACAAGGGCATTGTCATCGACGCCTTCGTCAAGGTTTCGCTGGTGGGCATCGAACTTGTCGGTGTAGAGGCCAGGGTGGTGGTGGCCTCGGTGGAGACGTGGCTGGTTTATGCCGAGGCGGTGGGTCTGCTGGCCCCCGCCGCAGCGTGAGCCATGATGCGACGGGGCGCGCGGTTTTTTCGGCGGTGGTCGTCCGGGTTGCGGCGGAGGCGGGGAGCGGGGGGAGAACATCCCCCCTACATAGCCCGGCGGTGGGAGAAGCCGGCTGCCAGGCTAGGCTGAAGGGAGTGGGTGGTTGTGAACATCCTCGACAAGACGCGCCAAGCGATCGCGCGCATCGATAGGGTTCGTGCCCTGCGGCGGGAACGGCTGCGCCGGGTGTTGGACACGGCGGAGGCCCTGCGGGCGGCGCGGCGGGAACAACGACGGTTGCGGCGGGAACGGCTGCGCCTGTTCCTGGGCGAACGCCGGCGCCTGCGCCGGGAAGCCGCCGCCCTATGGCAATCACGCCGCGGGGCCTGAGCGGCCAAACCAGGGGGGCTGGTCATGGACATCGTCGTCACCCCTTTTCTACAGGGCATCATCGAGCAGGCGCTGCGTTACCTGCGGTGCGGGCTGCCGGTGCACTTCTGCGGTCCGGCCGGCACGGGGAAGACGACGCTGGCGCTGCACGTGGCCGGCCTGCTGGGCCGTCCGGTCACGGTGCTGCGCGGCGACGAGGAACTGACCACCTCCGGCCTGGTTGGGGGTGCGTTCGGCCTGCGGCACCGCCGGGTCGTCGACAACTTCATCCGTTCGGTGCTGAAGGTGGAAAACGAGATCCTCGAATACTGGCAGGACGAGCGCCTGACCGAGGCCTGCCGGGAAGGGCACGTCCTGGTCTACGACGAGTTCACCCGTTCCCGGCCGGAGGCCAACAATGTCCTGCTCTCCGTCCTGGAGGAGGGGGTGTTGCCGCTGCCGGGCGAATCGGGCTGCAACGAGGTCAGCGTCCACCCGGAGTTCCGGGCGGTCTTCACCAGCAACCCGGAGGAGTACGCCGGCGTCCACAAGGCCCAGGACGCCCTGCGGGACCGCATGGTGACCATCCGATTGGACCACTGTGACGCGGAGACGGAGACGGCCATCGTCGCCGTCCGGAGCGGGCTGCCGGAAGACAGGGCGCGCCGGGTCGTTTCCCTGGTCCGGCAGTTCCGGGAGCAGGGCGAGACGGGGGCGGGGCTCCGCGCCGGCATCTTCCTGGCGCGGTTCGTCCAGGCGGAGGGCATCGACCCCGACCCCGCCGACGAGCGCTTCCGCCGCGCCTGCCTCGACGTCCTGGGGCCTGCCGCGGCCGGGACGGCGCGGTGGACTTCCTCATGGCGGGATGTTCCCGGTGATTCCCCTGACGACAGCCCGGCATCGATGTCTTCGCCCGCGTGTCCGGACGAACCGGATGGTGGGTCCCACGCCCCCGTCCGTACCCCTGTTCCCGCCAGGCCGGTCCCCGAGGTCGGCGAGGCCGGGGCCTCACTGCTGCGGAGAAAGGGTGAAGCCGGTGTTTCCCAGTGGTAGGGACGGGCGGCGCCGGCCCGATCCGCCGGCCGCTTCCGGTTTCGGGGCGCTGTTTCACGGCCTGGGCGGTCTCTTCGACCTGGTCGCGGAACTGGTCCGGGACGGCGCGGCGGGGGAGGACGGTCCACCGGCGCCCGGCGCGGGCGGGGCGCGGGCGAAAGGCGGTGACGGGGTATCCGGAGGCGGGGCGTTCCAGGTGGGAAGGACCCAGGCGGTGTACGGCTTCTCCGTCAAGCTGGGGCTCGGGGGGCGGCCGGTGGTGGACACCTTCGGGACGGTCCGGGAACCCGCGGGTGACCAGGCGGGAGACGGCTGGCGCGAACCCCTGGTGGACGTCATCGAGGAGGCCGGTGAATGGCGGATCATCGCCGAGATGCCCGGGGTCGAGGCCGACAGCGTCAGCGTGGAGTTCCGGGACGGCCGGCTCCACATCGAGGGGACGGCGGGGGGGCGGACGTTCAAGAAGGAACTGCCCCTGCCGGGCCCGGTGGCGGAGAAGCCGGAGTGGAGCTGCCGCAACGGCGTCCTGGAGGTCCGGCTGGCGAAGGGGAAGGAAGCGGACTCCGATGGGTGAGGACCTGGCGCGGGGAGGGCGGCCCCCGGCGACGGAGGGAGGGCCGGCCATCATCCTGCGGCTGGCGGAAGGGGCGGCGAGGGACGCCGGGCGGGGCCTCGGGCGCCTGCACCCGGCCGACATGGCGCGCCTGGGCGTGGCGTCGGGTGACGTGATCGAGATCACCGGAAGGCGATCGACGGCGGTCCGCGCCATCCCCACCTATCCCTTGGACCGGGGGAAGGGGACCGTCCACGTGGACGGCAACACGCGGCGCAACACCCTGTCCGGCCCCGGGGAGGAGGTGGCCTCGATGGCGTGGGCCAGCACGGCCGGCTCGCCCTCGCGCGGGACGAGGCAGAACCAGCGGCGCGTGACCCGCTCGGAGCCCAGATGGGTCAGGCGGTGGGCCAGGGGGTTGAGCCCCCGGAAGTCGTAGAGCAGCCAGCCGTCGAGCCCGGCCTCCTCGAGCCAGCCCTGGATTTCCTCGAGCCTCCTCCAGATCATCGCTTCCTCCTCGAAGTGGGGTGGTGCGGTTTTAAAGCAGCGGCGGGGTGCCGACCCACAGCACCCGCAGCTCCTCGTCGCCCTCGTTGCTCCAGATGTGCCGCAGCCCCGAGTTGAAGTGGGCGCTGTCGCCCGGGCCCAGGTGGTAGATCTGCTCGCCGATCTGCAGGCGCATGTGGCCACAGAGGATGTAGAAGAACTCCTCCCCGCCGTGCGTCACCGGCTCGGAGGTGTAGCGGGGGGGGGAGATCATCAGCAGGGGCTCGAGCTGGCGCTCGGGCGCGGTGCTGCCGATGCGCCCGTAGCGCACCAGGCTCTCGTTGAGGTTGAAGAAGCGCACCTCCGAGCCCTTGCGCACCTGCGCCGCGCTGCCCTCGGTGTCGAGGAAGTAGCTCACCGGGACGCCCAGGGCGCGGGCGATCTTGACCATCGAGGCGACGGAGGGCGTGGTGCTGCCCTTCTCGACCTGCGAGAGGAAGGGGGCGCTGAGCTCCGCCCGCTCGGCCAGCTCGCGCAGGGTGTAGCCGAGCTGCTTGCGGCGGTTCTGGATCATCCTTCCGAGTTCTTCGGGTTTCATGGCTTTTTCCCCTGGATGAGGATGCCGTAAGGTATATCAAATTTTGTTTGATATGTCAATCGATGATAAAGTGGGAGCCATGGACCCAGCCAACCCGGTGGTGCGCTTCGACACGGCCCTAGGATCGTTCCGCGTGGAGCTCTACCCGCGGCAAGCGCCGCTCACCGTCGCCAACTTCCTGCGCTACGTGCGGGAAGGGCGCTACCGGGAGGCCAGCTTCTACCGCACCGTGCGCTCCGACAACCAGCCCGACAGCCCGGTGGAGATCGAGGTGATCCAGGGCGGCTTGGGGATGGAGCCCCACCCCCTGCGCCTGCCGCCCATCGAGCACGAGACCACCGACCGCACCGGCCTCACCCACCGCGAC
>DYIH01000116.1 GCA_020723785.1 Thermaerobacter marianensis | reverse complement strand
CTCGACCCACGCCCACAACTACCGGATCCTGGACAAGAGCGGCAAGATCGTCTACCCGGGGCCGAAGGTGGGCGCCAAGAAGAAGCGGGAGGAGACCTTAAAGCTGGCGCCGGGCGAGTACGAAGTCATCTGCAACCTCAGCGACCACGAGGAGCGCGGCATGAAGGGAACGCTCATCGTCGAGCCGTAGGGCGCTTGACCTGAAGGGGGTGATGTGATGTCTGTCGTGTCTGATCAACGGGACGTTGTCGTGTCCGGTCAACAGGACGTGATCTGGAAGGACGTCTGGGTCGCTTTCGGGATCGGTTTCGGGGGGACCCTCGTGCTGAGCGGCATCCTGTTCGCCGTGCTGGGGGCCAACATGTGGCTCCTGGCCCTGCTGAGCATGGTCGCCCTGGCGGCCGGGGGATACAGGCTCGGCTCACGCACCGGGCGGTGGGAGGGAATCGCCGCCACCTTGGTCGCCATCCTCTATTTCGCCGTGGCGGCCCTGGTGATCATCGTCGGCTTCATGTTCGAGGTCCTGCCGGATCCCTTACCCGGGTTGCCCAAGGGGAACTCGACCTTCTACTTCGTGTGGCCGCTTCTCCAGCTGGCGAGCGTCATAGGCGGCTCCGTGGTCGGACAGCGGGTCGTAGCGGCAAAGATCGGACCAAAATCCGCACCGCAAGTAACAAGGAAGGGGGTGAAGCGCATGGTCGACGAAGGTGCCGGATCGGGCGGCAGCGCGGTGAAGCAGGGCGGTTCACCCGGGACGTGGGCGCTGGTGGCCGCCGCCGGCGTGCTGGCCGTCGTGGGCATCATCCTGGCCGCGCGGCCGAAGCCGGCGCAGGTGGTCCAGGTCGGCGCGCCGGCTCAGGAGCAGAAGGTCAAGGAGTTCGTCCCCGGGATCAAGCGCTGGACGGGGGTCTTCAAGGGCGAGGGGACCAAGGTGATCAAGGCCGAGGGCGAAAGCCTGGAGAAGGCGGACGTGACGTTCGACGTGGAGGTCGCCCGCGCCGAGTACAAGCCGTCGGAGTTCAAGGTCAAGAAGGGACAGGTCGTGAAGTTCCGCCTGATGGGGCTGGACAGCGGCCTGGCCGACATGCCGGAACTGAAGGGGGCCATCGGGCTCAGCGATTTCAGCGGCCACGGCTTCCACATCACCGGGCCGTACGACGTCTATATCACGGGCATCCGCAAGGATGTCACCAAGGAAGTGGTCTTCAAGGCCACGGAGGCGGGTGAATTCACCATCGAGTGCGTGGTCTTCTGCAGCCCTGACCACTACCTGATGCGCGGCAAGCTGATCGTCGAGGAGTAAGACCTGCCGAAGGAAGGAGGGAATCGGAATTGTTGAACAATCGCACGGCTAAAACACTGGCCGCCGTGTTCTTCGGGGTGTTCATCGTCGCCGTGATCTTCGCCATCGCGCGGCCCGGCGGTCCGGTCACGGTCGTCTCCGGCGGGAGCGCCCAGGCCGGGGGCAAGTACCAGCGCCCGTACCCGATGCCGCACCAATGGTGGAAGAAGACCGACGAGTTCTACGTCTTCGCCAGCGGCGGCCAGCAGTGCGGGATCTACGTCTACACCCTGCCGATGATGAAGTACCTGGCGGAGATCCCCGTCTACTGCAATGACAACGCCTGGGGCTGGAACACCGAGGACCCCAAGGTGAAGAAGATGCTCACCAACCCCTGGACGGGCCAGCTGATGGACCGGGGCGACACGCACCACCCGGCCCTGAGCAAGACCAAGGGCGTGTACGATGGGCGGTGGCTGTTCATCCCCGACAAGATCAACCCGCGGGTGGCGCGCATCGATCTCAAGAAGTTCCGCACCGAGGAGATCGTGTGGATCCCCAACACCAACGGCGGGCTGCACGGCGACCACATCAGCCCGGAGTCCGACCTCTTCGCCGTGAACTTCGAGCACGAACAGGACCCGGCGCCCGAGATCAAGCAGCACCTCGGTGTGCAGGTCGATCCCGAAAAGGGTCCCTATCTGGCCGGGTTCGCCGGGATCAAGGTCGACCAGGACGGCAGGATGAGCAACGCCTGGCAGGTGTGGGGCCCGTTCCAGACGGACCTCATGCGGATCGGCTGGGGCAAGAGCGACGGCTGGATCATCAACACCACATATAACTCGGAGCGCGCCACCAACACGGTGGGCATGTTCAAGAAGGACCACGACTACGTCTTCCTGTGGAACCGGGCCAGCATCGAGAAGGCGGTGGCGGATAGGAAATACGTCACCACCAAGCAGGCGCCGGACGTGCCCGTCGTCTCTTGGAAGGACGTCGAGGTCTACGCCGTCCCCATCCCGCTGAACCCGCACGGCGTGGACATCTCGCCGACCGGCAAATACGCCATGGTCTCGGGCAAGGCGACGTCGACCGTCACGGCGGTTGACCTGGAGAAGGCCCTGCAGGCTGCGAGGGACAAGAAGTTCATCGGTGAGGACAACGGTATCCCCATCCTGGATCCGAAGGTCGTCTACGCGGCCCAGATGGACATCGGCCTGGGTGCGACGCACATCGAGTTCGACGACAAGGGGTATGCCTACATCGGCTACTTCGTCGACTCCGACGTCAAGAAGGTCACGATGGGCGCGCCCTACACCGACCTGCACAAGAAGGAGCCCTGGAAGGTGGCCGAGGTCATCCCGGCCCACTACAGCGTCGGCCATCTCTTGGTGCCGGGCAGCGACACGGCGAAGCCTTACGGAAAATACCTGGTGGTCATGAACAAGCTGACCAAGGACACCTTCACGCCGCACGGCCCGCTGATCACCGAGAACCACGAGCTGTTCACGATCGGCGACGGCCCGGCACAGCTCGTGGACCAGATGCCGCTGGGACCGGAAACCCATTACTCGCAGGCCATCCCCGTATCCCTGGTAAAGCCGGACATGGTCTATGAGATCCCGGACAAGATCGAAACCCCGCGGGTCGAGTACGACTACGACAAGAAGGAAGCGCGGGTCTACATGGGGGTGGTCCGCTCCTTCTTCACGCCGGATGCCTTCAACGTGCCCCAGGGCTGGAAGGTCAAGATGGTCCTGACGAGCGAAGAGGAGGCCTTCGACATCACCCACGGCTTCACCATCGACGGGTATAACGTGGCGCTCTCCGTCGACCCGGGCGAGGTCCGGGAGGTGGAGTTCACCGCCGACAAGGCGGGCGTCTACTGGTTCTACTGCATGTGGTTCTGCAGCGAGCTGCACATGGAGATGCGCGGCCGGATGATCGTCATACCTGAGTCGGAGTGGTCCAAGGACAAGGAAACCAAGGTCGTGCTGGCGGAATGATCGGTTGAGATGGGTGGGGGGTGCCCGCCGGGAGGTCCCTTGGCCTGATGGGAGCCTCGAGGGGGCACCCCCCAATCCAGGAAGGGTGTGTGATTACAGGTGACGAAGAAGGGTGCGTTATTGATTGTCGCCGCGGTGCTATACATCGGCTCGCTGGCGTTGCCCTACTGGATGGTCACCATGAAGGCGCCGACCTATCCGGAGAAGAACCTGACCATCCGCGTGTGGGCATACAAGTATGCCGGCGACGTCAAGGAATGGAACATCGTCGGCCGCCTGGTCGGCGTCCGGGTGCCCCCGCCTTTCCCGAAGGCCATCTTCGTCATCTTCCCGGCGGCCGTGGTCGCCCTGGCGGCGCTATCGGTGGCGGCCGCCTTCAAGCCTAGATTGTCGAAGGCGGCGGCCATCCTGCCGTGGGTGACGATCGGCGGGCTGGGTATCTGGTTTCAGTACATCCTCTACCGGTACGGGCATAACCTCGACCCCGACCGGCCGTTGCGGTATATCGATCAATTCACCCCGCCCCTGATCGGCGTGGTCAAGGTGGGGAGCATCGTCACCTACCACCTTTTCCATGCCGGTGCGGTGATGTTCGTCCTGGCGGCGCTGCTGGCCGTCTTCGCCGCCCGCGGCGCCGGGCGGGAGATGGTGGGTGGCCGGCAGTGAACCGGCCCCTGTCGCCGGCGCGGGCCAGTCTCCCGGCCAATCCCCTGGCCAATCCCCTGGCCAAGCTGAGCCTTGGCTTGTTCCTGGTCCTGGTGCTGCTCCTGGCCGGTTACCGTTTCGGGGGCGGCGGGGTGCGGCTCGGCGGGGGCGCCGGCACCTTCACCGTCAGCGACGCCGAAGAGTGCCTGAGGCGCGGCGGCAACATCTACTTCAACGTCACCTTTGGCAGCGAGGACTACCTGCGCAAGATCGGGGAGTGGGAAACGGCCCGGCGCCGCAGCCGCCTGGGCCAGCCGTTCGTGATCAGCGCCAATACCCACGTCGGATCGGTCCGCGACTTGTCGCTCGAGGACAAGGTCTTCCTCGTCTTCGAGGGCAGGCAATACCCCATGTCCGGCAAGCCGGTGGTCTCCGCGACCCATCACAATACGTACCTGGTGTTCTTCCCCCGGTTCGACATGGCGGGCCAACCCGTCTTCGAGCGGACCAGCGGGACCTTTGACATCCTGATCAAGGGCGTCGAGTTCCCCGAACGCCGCCTGACCTTCCGCTTGCCGATGCCCTCCGCCGGCCAGCCGGGCCTCGACTTGCCAAGGCTGGCCATGCTCTTCGGCAGCGCGCTGGCGGCGCTGCTCGTCGCCTGCACGCCATGCCTGGTGGGATCGCTGGCGGTCGGTTCCTTCACCATGGGCGCCGCCGCGGGGGCGGCCGGGGAGAGGGATGCCATGGCCAAGGTCCGGGCGGCGATGGTGCGGCGCACCCTTTTCCACCTGGCGGCCCTGATCGTCACCTACCTGGTGGTGGCCCAACTGACGGCCGCTTTCAAGGCGACCACCGCCTACCTGCGCCCGGCGGAGGTGGCGGGGGGGCTGGTCCTGCTGGCGATCGGCCTCGGCTTCCTGCGCGCCTGGGGCCCGGCGGCCGTCGTCGAGGGCGGGGTGCGGCGGGCCTTGGCCCGTTTCCTGCCGGGAGCGGCCCGGGGTAGCAGGGAAACCGGGGCCCCCGTGAAACCGGGCAACGGTGCTTCCCGCCGGCCGGATGACCCGCTGGGGTTGGACGCCGGGGCGTCGTCGGCGGTGGGGGCCTCGCTGGCCATGGTCTGCTCGGTGGCGGGGGCGCCGACGCTGAGCACGGCGATCATACTGCCGGTTATGGTCTACGCCGGGGTGAACGACTTCTACGGGTCCCTGCTGATCCTGGCCGTTTATCTCATGGTGAGCGCCGTCCCCTTCTTCCTGATCGCCGTGGGGCTCGGGGAGGCCCTGCTGACCGCTTCCGTCCGATGGCGGCGGCGGTTGTTGGTCGCCAACGGCCTGCTGCTGGTATTCCTGGGCCTATTGCTGGTGTTCAGCCAGCAGCGGGTGGCCGACGTCCTTTCGGCGCCGGCCAGGAGCCTGCTGGCGCCGTTTGTCTGGCTGTTGGGGCGGCTGGGCGGTTCGCCCCCGACCCTGAGCACCTGATCCGCTGCGCCTATGGTGTGGCAAGAGGAGGCGACGAGGTTGGTCGAACGGTTCACCTTTCCGCTGGTTGTCGTTGCCGCGCTTCTTCTGGCGTCCTGCGGTTCACGCGGCCATGGGGATGGCGCCGGAGCAGGAGCGCCCCCCGCACTTTCGCAGGCGTCCGTCCAGGCGGCGGCACGGGGGGAGGCCGGCCAGGGCGTCGAGGTGCGGGAGGCATGGAGCAACACCGGTGACATCTC
>DYIH01000115.1 GCA_020723785.1 Thermaerobacter marianensis | reverse complement strand
CGTTACCGAGGGGGATAGGCAACGAAGGCGGCCACCTGGCATTGCTTCACGTTGTCGTACCCGACGACCTTGACGTAATCATCGGGGTTGGCCGCCCGGCAGGCCTGCAGCTCGGCCATGACCTGGCCGGCGTCGGTGACGTCGGTCATCGGCAGGCTCCAGAGGTGCCAGTAGGAATCGTACGGATCCGGACCGGGCGAGTGCTCGATGGCCGGGATCAGCCCCTGCTCGACGATGTAACGCACCTGCTTGGCCACCTGCTCATCCGTCATCGGGGGCAGGTAGGAGAAGGTCTCCATTTTCATCTGCGCGTCCCTCCCATTTTCACCCCGCCGCAATCCGGCGGGGACCCCTTCCTTGTCATCATCCCACATCCCACCGAGTCTCGTGACCCGGCGGGGACCCCGTAAGTCGGTCAACGCGTCGGGGTGGCCACCGGGTCGAGGGTGTCCACCGTCTCGAAGTCGAAGGTGATGTCCTTCCAGGTCTCCATGGCCGCCTTCAGTTCGGGGCAGGTCCTGGCGGCGTCGGTCAGTATGTCGCGGCCCTCGTTGGCCAGGTCGCGGCCCTCGTTGCGGGCCTGGACGACGGCCTCCAGGGCGACGCGGTTGGCCGTGGCGCCGGCCCGACTGCCCCAGGGGTGCCCGTGGGTGCCGCCGCCGAACTGCAGGACGGCGTCGTCGCCGAAGATCGTCAACAGGTCGGGGAAATGCCAGACGTGGATGCCGCCCGAGGCCACCGGCATGACGGCCGGCAGGGAGGCCCACTCCTGGTCGAAGTAGAGGCCGCGGCTCTTGTCGGCCTTGACCGAGTCCTCGCGCAGCAGGTCGCAGACGGCGATCGTCGCGGCGCGGTCGCCTTCCAGCTTGCCGACCACGGTGCCCACGTGCAGGTGGTCGCCGCCGACCAGCCGCAGCCACTTGGCCAGGACGCGGAAGTGGACGCCGTGGTTCTTCTGCCGGTCGATGACGGCGTGCATGGCGCGGTGGACGTGCAGCAGCAGGCCGTTGTCGCGGCACCAGTGGGAGAGTGACTGGTAGGCGGTGAAGCCGATCGTCAGGTAGTCGGCCATGATGATCGGGGTGCCGATCTCCTTGGCGAACTCGGCCCGCTTGATCATCTCCTCGAAGGTGCCGGCGGTGACGTTGAGGTAGTGGCCCTTGCGCTCGCCGGTCTCGGCCTCGGCCTTCTCGATGGCCTCCTGCACGAAGAGGTAGCGGTCGCGCCAGCGCATGAAGGGCTGGGAGTTGATGTTCTCGTCGTCCTTGGTGAAGTCCAGGCCGCCTACGAGGCACTCGTACACGACGCGGCCGTAGTTCTTGGCCGAGAGGCCGAGCTTGGGCTTGATGGTGCAGCCCAGGAGCGGGCGGCCGTACTTGTTCAGCTTGTCGCGCTCCACCTGGATGCCGTTGGGCGGCCCCTGGAACGTCTTGACGTAGGCCACGGGCAGGCGCAGGTCCTCCAGGCGCAGGGCCTTGACCGCCTTCATGCCGAAGACGTTGCCGATGATCGAGGTCATCATGTTGACGACCGAGCCTTCCTCGAACAGGTCGAGGGGATAGGCGATGTAGCCGATGTACTGGTTGTCGGCGCCCGGCACCCGCTCGTAGTGATAGAAGCGGGCCTGGTAACGGTCCAGGTTGGTCAGCATGTCGGACCAGACCGTGGTCCAGGTGCCCGTGGACGACTCGGCGGCGACGGCGGCGCCGGCCTCCTCGATGTCCACGTTGTCCTGCGGGGTGATGCGGAACGCGGCGAGGACGTCGGTGTCCTTGGGTGTGTAGTGCGGGTCGTAGTAGGTCGCCTTGTACTCCTTGACACCGGCCTCGAACTTCTTCTTGACCGCCATGTTCGGGCCCTCCTTTTCGGAATCTGGGTTGCTGTTTGCAGTATACCAAGTGGGTGGTATCAGTTCCAATATGGATTTAAAATGAACATGATAAATAAATAGTTATCTAAAGCTATCCGGTTGCATATCCACGGGCGCGCGAGCGCATCCAGGGCACTTGCTGGCATCGGCCTCTGCAACTTTCTATAATGTGAATTACGGCGATTCGGGCCAGCTTCATCGATATGTTTTCGTGCTTCCCAAAAAGCATGCCGGATCGGGGTGAAGCAACCCATGGTTGAAGAGACGATCCCCGCTGCGGGACAACCCGCGGGGCGCAAAAAGGCCCTGGCCAAGCTGCTGGCCAGTCTGATGCTGTTGGGATCGATGGTCGTTACGTTGGTCTATAACCAGACCATCAGCAACAGGGCCAAAATAGGCAACAAGCTGCCGGAGTGGAAGGAAGTGACCACCCTGGAGGGCAAGCCGGTCAAGCTGGCCGATTTCCTGGGCAAACCTTTCGTCCTCAACCTGACCACCACCTGGTGCATCAGCTGCAAACGGGAAACCCCCGTCCTCCAGGCCTTTCATGAACGATACGGCGACAGGATGTCGATGCTGGCCATCGACATCCGCGAGCCTGTGGATACGGTCAGAGCCTACCTGACGGATTTCGGCATCACCTATCCCCTCTTCCTGGACAGGAAGAGCAACATACCGCTTCCGTACAACGTCCGGGGTTATCCGGAAACCTGGTTCGCCGACGCCGGCGGCATCGCGCGCAAGTTCTGGCAAGGCCCCATCGAATTCGAGCAAATGCAACAGTTCTATCAGGAAACGACGGGTAGGCCCATCGACCCTGACGGGGTGGGGCCGGTCCCCCCCGGGGGGCACGCTCATGCCGTCGCCCTCACCCCTGAAAACGGAGGCGTTCTCCTGGTGGGCACCCACACCGGCCTCTTTCGCGGCACGCCGGCGGGAGAAGGCCGCTACGAATGGGAGCCGGTCGGTCAGGCAGCCAAGTTGAGCGGCGAGGAGGTCACTGCTGTCGAGATCCCCGCCGGCGCCCAGGGAACCGTCTTTGTCGCCACCCGCAACCTCGGCGTGCTCCGTTCCCGCGACGCCGGGCGAACCTGGGAGCCGGCCAACAACGGGTTGCCGCCCCGGCCGGTGAACGCCCTGGCCGCCTCCCTGCCGGGAAGCCGGCTTTATGCCTGGGTCGCGGAGGCCGGCCTTTTTCGGAGCCGGGATGGCGGAGACACGTGGGAACCGATCCGCGGCAACGCCCCCGCGTACCTTCAGGTGACCTCTCTGGCCCTGAATCCACGGGATGAAAACCACCTCCTGCTGACGGTGGGAGCTGCCGTATTGGTCTCCTCCGACGGCGGGAACCTCTGGCGGGAGGTCCGCCTGAAGGAAGAGAACTTCATGCCACAGTGGCCGGGTCGCATCGACCTTGAACCCGTGCCCTTCGATGCCGCCTTCGACCCGTCGAACCCGGATATCGTCTACTACGCCACCTCGGACGGGATCTGGAAGAGCGGTGACGGCGGGCTCACGGCCAAATGGCTCAGGGAAAGCCACATGCGCCGGATGTCGTCCATCACCGCCTCCCGCGGCGCGGACGGCAAAACGCGGCTGGCGGCCATCGCGCCCAACGGGGACACTTACGCCTCGGCCGATGGCGGGAAGAGCTGGCAACTGGTGGTTCGCTGACCTGTTGCGCGCGCCCGGGCGCGCGGGAACGGCGGTGCGACGGAGCGGCTCTCAGCCGTCAGCATACAAGGAGGAATCGGCATGGCGGGTGAAACCCTCTCATACGGGCTGGCTTTCCTGGCGGGGCTGGTGACGTTCGTTTCCCCTTGTTGCCTTCCGCTGGTGCCGACCTATGTCACTTACCTCACCGGCAGCTCCTTCGACGAACTGGCGTCCGGCAGCCTGTCCGGCGCCCTCCGGCGGCGGATAACCGTCAACGCCGTGGCCTTCATCCTCGGCTTTTCCGTCTTCTTCATCGCCCTGGGGGTCACCGCAAGCGCCGTCGGCGGTTTCCTGAGGAGCAACATATGGGTCGTCAGGCAGATCAGCGCCGTCATCGTCGTGGCTTTCGGGCTCCACATGATGGGCTTCCTGCGGCTCCCCTTCCTCGATCGGGAGATGCGGGTGACGTCCGGGTTGCCCGGGTCCCGCTCGGGGCTTCCCCGGTCCTTCCTCACGGGAGCCGCCTTCTCGGCCGGCTGGAGCCCCTGTGTCGGTCCTGTGCTCACCTCCATTTTGGTGCTGGCCGGCCAGGCTGATACGGCTCTGACGGGGGCCAAGCTGCTGGCCGTCTATTCGCTCGGGCTCGGGTTGCCCTTTTTCCTCGTGGCCCTGAGCATGCGCTGGTTCACCGGCTGGCTGCCGCGCGTCGCCCGTCACCTGCCCAAGGTCCGCCTCGCCAGCGGCGCCCTGATGGTCACCGTGGGCCTGATGATCTTCCTGGACCTGTTCACGGTGATCAACAAGTATTTCAACCTCAACGCGTTCATTGGACTGTAGAGAGCCTGTCGCGCAGCCCGTACCGGGGGACGGCCCCCGCTCGCACCGGATTCATTCACCGGCGCCGATTTCATCTAGGAACTGTTTCAGGGCCACGGCGTTGTTGTGGTTGGGGTCCGCGGCCGCGAAAAGCAGGGTGATCCTCTCCGTCCGTCCCCGTTCCGCCAGGACGCGTAGGTCCTCGCCCTTGCCCGCGGCCGCCAGCTCGGCGCGATACCGTTCCCTGAACACGGCCCAGCGGGCCGGGTCGTGCCCGAACCATCGCCTCAACGCGTCGCTCGGCGCCAGGTCGCGCCGCCAGCCGGCGAGTTGCGCCCTTTCCTTGGACAGGCCGCGCGGCCAGAGCCGGTCCACCAGGAGGCGTTCCCCGTCGTCGGCCGCCGGCGGGTCGTAGACGCGCTTGACGAAAATCCCCGTCCTCCCGACAGGCCCACGGGCTTCCAAAGAGTCCGCGCCCGTCTTGTCGGCTGGAGCCCCGCCGGGGCTCACCATTCCGGCACCCCTCATTCCGGACACTGCATCTCGATGAACTCCATCCAGTTGAGGATCTCGCTTTGCCGGACCGCGTCCTCCCCGCGCAGGATGGCGTAAATCTCGCCGAAGGCGTCGGCGACGACGCAGCACGGAGCGCGCCGGCCCGTCCGCGGGTCGGCGGGTGCAAAGCGGTCGATGAGCGCGCCGTCCGGATCGTGGACCAGGGAGAAGTTCAACTGCAGATCGCGGGAAAGGCCGGCCAGGTCGGTACGGGGGTCGAGGGGGACGGCGATGACGGCGGCCGGAAACGTGGCGTACCGGTCTGCGGCGGAGGCGAATTCCCTCAGTTTTTGCCGGCAGGCCGCGCATTCGCCGCCGTGGAAAAGGAAGATCGCCGCCTGCCTGAGCCCCTTGAGGTTCCGCAGGGACACCCGCCGGCCCTGCGGGTCCGTGAGCGTGAAGGGCGGCAGGGTTGCCCGCACCTCGACGCGCGCCATCCGGTTCACCTCCACGATGGTGGCTATCATTATAACGCGCGCCGACCTTGATGCACATCAGGCGAACAAGACATCGGACGCTCCACCGGCATCGGGAGGCTATCCGGCCAGGCCGGCCGCCCGCGCCGCGTCCGCGCCGGGCACCGACCCGTCCAGGGAACCGGAGACGCCCGCCTCCTCGAAGGTGGCCATCTCCCGGATGACGCGGCAGGCCGCCTCCAACAGCAGGGACGCCAGCACGGCGCCGGTCCCCTCGCCCAGGCGCATGTCGAGCTGCAGCAGGGGACGCAGGCCCAGCATCTCCAGTGCGACGCGGTGGCCGGGTTCCACCGACTGGTGGCCGGCGAAGAGGTGCGCGCCAGCGCGGGGGGCCAGCCGCGCCGCCACCAGGGCCGCCGCCCCGGCGCTGTGGCCATCGACGAGCACGGGCACCC
>DYIH01000114.1:2142-5804 GCA_020723785.1 Thermaerobacter marianensis | reverse complement strand
TGGCGGTGCGAGGCTGGCCGAGCCTGGGGAATTCACCCAGCGGGCCTTCATCAACGGGCGGCTGGACCTGGCGCAGGCCGAGGCGGTGATCGATCTCATCCGAAGCCGCGGGGATGCCGGCCGGCGGGCGGCCCTGGAGCAGCTTCAGGGCCGGCTCTCGCACCGGGTGCGGAGCGTGCGGGAGAGGCTGCTGCGGGTTCTGGCCCATCTGGAGGCGCTCATCGATTTCCCGGAAGACGAGGTCGGTGACCTGGCGCCGGGCGAACTGGAAGCCATGCTTGCCGAAGCAGAAGAAACCCTGACCCGCATGGTGGACAGCTTTCGTGAAGGGCGCGTCGTTCGCGAAGGCGTACGGGTGGCCATTGCCGGCAGGCCGAACGCGGGGAAGTCCTCGCTGCTGAACGCGTTGGTCGGAGCGGAGCGGGCGCTGGTTACAGAAGTGCCTGGGACGACGCGGGACGTGATTGAGGAGACGGTCAACGTCGGCGGTATCCCCTTGGTGCTGATGGACACGGCGGGGATACGGTCCACGATGGACCCGGTGGAGCGGCTGGGCGTGGAACGGAGCCGCGCCGTGCTCGCCGGTGCCGACGTGGTTTTATTTGTGGTCGACGACAGCCGGGGGTTGGAGGACGAGGACCGGGCGGTGGCCGAGCTGGTGCCGGCGGAGCGGACGGTGCTTGTGGTGAACAAATGCGACCTCGGCCTGGTCCGGGTTGACCGGGGAGCGCTGGCCCGGTGGTTCCCTGGGCGGCCGCTGGTGGAAGTGTCGGCGTTGCGGGCCGAGGGGTTGCAGGCCCTGGCCGAGGCGGTGCGGGCGGCCGTGGTGGAGGGTCGGCAGCCGGACCGGGAGAGCGTGCTGGTGACCCGCGCCCGTCACCGCGATGCGCTGGCCCGTGCCCTGGAGGGTGTGCGATCGGCGCGGCGGGGTCTGGCGGCAGGGCTGCCGGCCGAGTTGACCGCCGTGGACCTGCAGGCGGCGGTCTCCGGGCTGGGTGAGGTCACCGGCGATACGGTTGAAGAAGAGATCCTGGACGTCATCTTTCGGGAATTCTGTATCGGGAAGTAGGGCGCGTTGCTTGTCCAAGCGGCCTTCGCGTCACCCGCGACACCCCGGAGTATGGGCGACGCTCGGCGTGCGCCGCGCGAGGCGGCCGCTCCCGGAGGGGAAGGGATGGCGTTGGCGTTTCTTGCCGGCGAATACGACGTCATCGTGGTGGGGGCGGGACATGCCGGCTGCGAGGCGGCCCTGGCCGCGGCGCGCATGGGCCTGCGCACATTGGTTTTTACCACCAACCTGGAAAACATCGCCCTGATGCCCTGCAACCCGTCGGTCGGTGGGCCGGCCAAGGGCCACCTGGTGCGGGAGGTCGATGCCCTGGGCGGGGAGATGGCGCGGGTCACCGACCGGACCCGGGTGCAGATACGCGAACTCAACACCGGCAAGGGGCCGGCTGTGCGCGCCTACCGCGCGCAGGTGGACAAGCGCCTCTATCAGCGGGAGATGCGGCGGGTCCTCGAAGCGCAGGAGAACCTCACCCTACGCCAGGGCATGGTGGATCGAGTGCTGGTCGAGGGCGGGCGGGCCGCAGGTGTGGCGACCAGCACCGGGCTGGAATTCCGGGCGCCGGCCGTGGTCCTGACCACAGGGGTCTACCTGGAGTCGCGGGTAATCACCGGCGAAGCGATTTACAAGGCCGGCCCGAGCGGCCAGATGGCGGCGCAGGGCCTCTCCGAGAGCCTGCGGGGCCTGGGAATCGAGCTGGGCCGGTTCAAGACCGGCACCCCGCCTCGCATCAACCGGGCGACCATCGACTTCAGCCGGATGGTCCGGCAGGACGGGAGCCCTGCACCGCTGGCTTTTTCATTCATGAACGACCCGACCGCGCTGCCGCGGGATCAGCTGCCCTGTTGGCTGACCCATACCAATGAGCGGACGCATGAGATCATCCGCGCCAACCTACACCGGTCGCCGCTGTACAGCGGGGTCATCCAGGGAGTGGGGCCCCGCTATTGCCCGTCCATTGAGGACAAGGTGGTGCGCTTCCAGGACAAGGCGGCGCACCAGGTGTTCCTCGAACCGGAGGGATGGGATACCAACGAGATGTACGTCCAGGGCCTCTCCACCAGCCTGCCGGAGGATGTCCAGATCGAGATGGTGCGCAGCATCGCCGGCCTGGAGCGGGCCGAGATACTGCGGCCGGGGTACGCCATCGAGTACGACCATATCGTTCCAACCCAGTTGACCCGCAGCCTGGAGGTCAAGGGCATCACCGGGCTGTTCGCCGCCGGGCAGATCAACGGCACCTCGGGGTACGAGGAAGCGGCCGCCCAGGGGATCGTGGCCGGCATCAACGCGGCTCTGGCGGTCCGCGGGGAGCCTCCACTCGTGCTGGACCGCTCGGAGGCGTACGTCGGAGTGCTCATCGACGACCTGGTGACGAAAGGGACGCCGGAGCCGTATCGGATGCTGACGGCGCGAGCCGAGTTGCGGCTGTTGCTGCGGCAGGATAACGCCGACCTGCGGCTTACGGAGAAGAGTTATCGGGCCGGGCTGGCCACCGAGGAGCGCTATCGGCGCATGGTGGCCAAGCGGGAGCAGGTGGAGCGGGAGATCGCCAGGTTGGGCGCCGTGCGGGTGCCGCCATCGGATACCGCTCGCGCCCTCCTGGAGGCTCTTGGCACGGCGCCCCTTCGGGAGAGTACCTCCCTGGCCGACCTGCTGCGCCGCCCCGAGGTCGGCTACGAGGCGCTGGCTCCTCTGGATAGGGACCGCCCGGAACTTTCCCGCGAGGTCGTGGAGCAGGTCGTTCTAGCGTTGAAGTACGGGGGCTATCTGGACAAGGAGCGGGCTGAGGTGGAACGGTTCCGGCGGCTGGAGTCGCGCCTGATCCCCAACGACGTTGATTACGCCACGATGCCCGGGCTTTCGACCGAGGCCAGGCAGCGGCTGCAGCGCGTGCGGCCCGACTCGATCGGCCAGGCGCTGAGGGTTGCCGGGGTCAACCCGGCGGACGTCACGGCGCTGCTCGTCTGGCTGGAAAGGCGGCGGCGCGCATGACGCTCGATCCGGTCCGGTATTTGATCGAGGGCGCCGCTCGCCTCGGGCTGGATTTGAACCGTGCGGAGGCCGAGGCCTTCCTGCGGTTGAAGGACGAGTTGCTGGCCTGGAACGAACGGTTCAACCTGACCGCGCTGACGGCCGGCGATGCCGTGCTGGAAAAACACTTCCTCGACAGTCTCGCCGTCTGGCCGCACGGTGGGTTCGCCGACGGCATGCGGGTTCTCGATCTGGGCACCGGCCCGGGTTTGCCGGGGCTGGCGCTGGCCCTGCACGCTCGCGGCCGCGTGACGGGCGTGTCGTGGACGCTGGTGGATGCCGTCAGGAAAAAAGTGGGTTTCGTGCACCATGTGGCAGACGTGCTCGGCCTGGATGAGGTCCTGGCGGTACAGGGGCGGGCCGAAGATCTGGGCAGGCAGCCCGGTTACAGGGAGGGTTTCGATCGGGTGGTGGCCCGCGCTGTGGCCCGCCTCGTTGTGCTGGCCGAATATGCGCTTCCGTTCGTGCGCGTGGGCGGCCTCTTCCTGGCGATGAAGGGGCCGGGGGCCGGCGAGGAACTGGCGGAGGCGGCGAAGGCTATTGGTTTGCTGGGAGGCGAACT
>DYIH01000114.1:0-2132 GCA_020723785.1 Thermaerobacter marianensis | reverse complement strand
CGCGTGGAGGAATACACGCTTCCTTACAGCGGTGACAGGCGCTCGCTCGTTTTGTTGGAAAAGGCTCGGCCGACACCGGCAACTTATCCACGCAGGGCGGGATTGCCAGCGCGTTCCCCCCTGATCTAGCAGGAACGTTGCCAGGTGATGTGGAAAGATGCCGCGGAGGTGAGGCCGTGTTGGATGGCGGTGAAGGGTTGGACAGCCTGGGCGAAAGTGTCGTACGTATCCCGACAAATGCCGTTTACCCCGGCGCCTATCAACCAAGACGGCTCTTCGCCGAGGCAGAACTCGCGGAGCTGGCGGAGTCCATCAAGGCTCACGGCGTGATCCAACCCATCGTGGTGCGGCCGGGGGCCGGCGGTTATGAGTTGGTCGTGGGGGAACGGAGGTGGCGGGCGGCGCAAATGGCCGGGCTGACCGAAATCCCGGCCGTGGTGCGCCCGATGCCGGACCATGAGGCCGCACTGGTGGCTCTCGTGGAGAATGTGCAGCGCGAACAATTGCATTTCCTAGAGGAGGCGGAAGGCTACCAGCGCCTTCTGACGGAGTTCGGTATCACTCAGGAGGAATTGGCGCGCCGTATCGGCAAAAGTCAGCCCAGCATCGCCAACAAAGTCAGGCTCCTCCGACTTCCCCAGGACGTTAAGGACCTCATTTCCCGGGAAATGATCAGCGAGCGACACGCCAGGGCGCTGCTGAAACTGCCACGCGCCGATAAGCAGCGAGAGGTGTTATTGGAAACTGTCAAAAAGGGCTTGACGGTAAAAGAAACGGAAAAACTCGTCGAACTCTATCTGGCCGATATTCAAAAAGCCCCAGCGCAGCGTACTGGAGGTAAGCAAAAGTTTCTTAAGATTTATAAGGACATGCGCATCTTCCTGAACGCATTTCGGCAGGCGGTGGCGACCCTGCAAGCGTCCGGGGTCGAGGCGGAAATGACCCAGGAAGAAAGCGATGATTACCTGGAGATCCGGGTGCGGATTCCGCGTTTGCAGATGAATGATTGGCGCGCCGGTTGAGGTTGGGGCGCTGATCGGCCTGGGGAGTGGCGGAAGCGCCCTCCCGGAGTATAGGTGAATCGGAAGCATTCGTTGCGCGGCGGGGGGCTGCACCATGGGTCGAGTGATCGCGGTGGCCAATCAGAAGGGCGGCGTCGGCAAGACCACGACGACCGTCAATCTGGGTGCGTTTTTGGCGCGAAACGGGCGGAGCGTCTTGGTTGTCGATATCGATCCTCAGGGGAATGCAACCAGTGGCTTCGGTGTGGCCAAGGGCGAGTTGGAGAAGAGCGCTTACCATGTGCTCATCGACGACCTTCCCATAAAGGAGGCCATTGTCCCGACACCCGTGCAGGGCCTGCAGCTGCTCCCCGCCACGATTGACCTGGCGGGCGCCGAAATCGAGCTGGTCGTGGCGCTATCCAGAGAGACAAAGCTTAAGCGCAGCCTGTCCCCCGTCGTTGGCGAGCATGATTACATCCTGATCGATTGCCCGCCTTCGCTGGGGCTGTTGACTATCAATGCGCTGACAGCGGCCGATTCGGTGCTGGTCCCGATCCAATGCGAATTCTACGCTCTCGAAGGTGTTACGCAACTCATGAATACCGTCAACATCGTTCGCAACAGCTTGAACCCTGGTTTGCAAATCGAGGGTGTGCTGCTGACGATGTTCGACGGGCGGACGAATCTTGCTATTCAAGTCGTGGATGAGGTTAAGAAGCATTTTCGCGGGAAGGTGTTTCGCAGCATCGTACCGCGCAACGTGCGTCTTAGCGAGGCGCCGAGCCACGGCGTCCCAGTGGTCCTTTATGATCCGCGATCACGTGGTGCCGAGGCATATTCGGAATTGGCCAAGGAGGTGATAGAACATGAACAAGGCTAGGCGTGGCCTGGGGCGCGGACTCGAGGCCTTGTTGCCGGCACTGGAGATACGGGAAGGAGAACGGGTTGCAGATCTACCGATCGATCAGATCGACCCCAACCCCTATCAGCCCCGCAAGGTGTTTGATGAAGATAAAATTGGCGAGTTGGCTGCATCCATTCGGGAGCACGGCGTGCTGCAACCGATAATCGTCCGTCCGCGGGAAGGGCGATACCAGCTGGTGGCCGGCGAACGGAGGTGGCGGGCGG
>DYIH01000113.1 GCA_020723785.1 Thermaerobacter marianensis | reverse complement strand
CTCCGGTCCGATCCGATTTGTGCGACAGGCTCCAATGACCCGTGGAACCTTCTCTTCGCTGGGGCATAGCATGATAAAGCCCCCCTGAGCGGGCCCCACCGTTTCGGAACGGCCGGGTCAATGGCTGATCGGGGCCCGTTGGGCATGCGGTGGGACGCAGCAAGAGGAGGTCGTCCGCGGATGGAAATGGGAATCGTGGCGCTGTTCGGCTGGCTGGCCCTGCGTGGTTACCTTGTGCTGACCGGATACCTGAGCAGCCACTCCGCCTTCCCCCAACCCCTGTCCCCGGAGGAAGAGGCCCGAAACCTCCAGAAAATGAAGGCCGGCGACGAGACGGCGCGCAACATTCTCATCGAACATAATCTTCGCCTGGTCGCGCACATCGTCAAGAAATTCGACAATGCCAGTGAAGACGTGGAAGACCTGATTTCGGTCGGAACGATCGGGTTGATCAAGGGAGTGGAGACCTTCGACCCGGCCAAGGGCACGCGCCTGGCCACCTACGCCGCCCGCTGCATCGAGAATGAGATTCTCATGTACCTGCGCTCCACCAAGAAGACCCGCAGCGAGGTCTTCCTGCAGGAGCCGATCGGCAGCGACCGGGAGGGGAACGAGGTCACCCTGATGGACGTCCTCCAGGACGAAAGCGACCCGATCCCCGACCTGGTGGGCCAGCGATTCCAGGCCCACCGCCTGCGCGAGATCTTGCGCCGCCTGGGCCGGCGGGAGCGCCGCGTCCTGGAGATGCGCTTCGGCCTCTTCGACCAGGAGCGGAAGACGCAGAGGGAAGTGGCCAAGGCCCTGGGCATCTCCCGCTCCTATGTATCCCGCATCGAGAAGAAGGCCGTCCGCAAGCTGGGCCGGGAGATGTCGGCGGAGGGGTAGGGCGCGGCGGGCGGGTGCTTGTCGCCTTCCTGACGACCGAGCCTCCCCGTAACTGAAGCCAGCGGCTTGCGGGCGGCCTTTTCTTATCAAGCGGCGAGGTCGGAGCAGGGACGGGCAGGTGTCCGCCGGGCGGGGTCCCCTCAAAGCGTGAAAAACTGTTATAATACCTGCACACGCTGGAGGCGAGGCCCCCTTGCTGCGGTTCTTCATACCGGACGAATACCTGCCGTCAATCCACTGGGTCGACCCCGCCCGGCTGGGGCGGCGGGGCATCCGCGGGATCATCCTGGACCTGGACAACACCCTGGTGGAGTGGAACCATCCGGAACCCCCCGAAGAACTGCTGGGCTGGTTCGCAAAGGTGCGGCAGGCCGGCCTGCGGACCTGCGTCGTGTCCAACAACAGCGCCGCCCGGGTGCAGGGTTTCGTCCACAGGTTGGAGATACCCGGCATCGACAAGGCCGTCAAACCCCGGCGGGGCGCGTTCCGCCGGGCCATGGCCCTGATGGGGACAAGCCCCGGCGAGACGGCCGTCGTCGGCGACCAGATCTTCACCGACATCCTGGGGGGCAAGCGCTTGGGGCTGTATACCATTCTGGTGGCGCCGGTGACCCGCCGCGAGTTCATCGGCACCCGCCTCGTCCGGCTGGTCGAGGGGGCCTTCCTGCGCTACCTGTGCCGCCGCGGCCGGATCCCGGTCGTCGCGCTGGAAAGGGCTGCGCCGAGGAAGGAACGAAGACATGGCCATTGACGCCCGTACGCAACTCCTCGTCCTGCTTGGCCATCCGGTTGGCCATTCGCTTTCTCCTGCCATGCACAATGCCGGCTTTCATGAGCGGGGTCGCAACGCCTGCTACCTCGCCTGCGACGTTGCCCCGCCCGATGTGGCCGCCGCCGTGGCCGGCCTGCGGGCCCTGCGCGCCGCGGGGGCCAACGTCACCGTTCCCCACAAGGAGGCCGTTCTGCCCCTGATGGACGAGGTCAGCCCCACGGCCCGGGCCGCCGGGGCGGTTAACACCATCGCGGTGCGGGACGGGCGTCTGTACGGCGACAACACCGACGTCGGGGGCTTTCTGGCTTCCTTGGCCGAGGCCGGGTACGACCCGCGGGGGCGGGGCGCCCTGCTCTTCGGCGCCGGGGGCGCCGCGCGGGGCGTGGCCCTGGGGTTGCTCCAGGCCGGTGCCGGGCCGGTCTGGATTGCCAACCGCACTTACGGCCGGGCGGTGGAACTGGCCAAGGCCCTCTCGGTGGCCGCCGGAGCGGGTGTCGCGCCCGGCGGCGCCGGCGCCGTGGCGCCGCTGGCGATGGAGGCGGTGGCAACGGTGGCGCCGCGGGCCGGCCTGGTGGTCAACTGCACCTCCGTCGGGCTGGGGGCGGCGGGGCAGAGCGTTTGGAATGATTTCAGCCGTTTCCCGCCCGGCACCCTGGCCGTGGATCTCGTTTATAATCCCGAGGTGACCCCCTTTTTGGGGGCGGCCGAGACGGCGGGCCTGCCGACCCTCGGGGGATTGGGAATGCTCGTGCACCAGGCGGCCCTGGCCTGGGAGGTCTGGTTCGGCGAGAAAGGGCCGGTGGACGTCTTCTACGCGGCGGCCCGCCGGGCGCTGGCCGGGGATGGCGCCTGATGGGGAACGAGGTGACCCTGCCCCAGGCTATCTTCTACGGAACCTTCCTGGCGGTGCTGGCGGCGGCCACCTACACCGATATCCGTTCCCGCATCATACCCAACCGGCTCATCCTCTTCGGCTTTGCCGCCGGCATTCCGCTGGTGGTCTGGTCGCAGGGCGTTCCCTGGGCGAGCGCTCTCAAGGGCTTCGCGCTGACCGGTGGGATCATGCTTCTGGTGGCCATCGCCGGGCGCGGCGCCATGGGGGCCGGCGACGTCAAACTGGGGGCGCTGATCGGTTTCTACCTCGGTCCGGCACTGGGATCCCTCGCGCTTTTGCTCGGCTTCATCGCCGGCGCGGCGGCCGGCGGCGCGCTGCTGCTCCTCCGGCTGAAGGGGCGGCGCGACTACATCCCCTTCGGCCCCTGGCTGGCGCTCGGGGCGGCGGTGGCCCTGTTCTGGGGCCGGGCGATCCTGGCGTGGTATCTCTGATGGTGGACGGCCCCCGCCGGTTCGGCTAGAATGTTCCTCGCAGGGTCGGGCCGGGGACGGTTCGCTCGACCGACGAAGAGGGGATTGAAAGAAACGTGCTGCGCTTTCTCACGGCCGGCGAGTCCCACGGACCGGCCCTGCTGGGGATTCTGGAGGGCATGCCGGCCGGCGTGCCGGTTTCCGCCGAGTGCATCGACGCGGAGTTGGCCCGCCGCCAGGGCGGTTACGGCCGCGGCGGCCGGATGAAGATCGAACAGGACCGGGTGGAGATCCTGGCCGGCGTGCGCCACGGTTTCACCCTGGGCAGCCCCGTCGGCCTCCTGATCCGCAACCGGGACTGGGCCAACTGGGAGGCGGTCATGTCGCCCGCCCCCCCGCAGGAGGGGGCCGGACCGGGCCCGTCCATCAAGGAGCGGGCGGTGACCCGCCCGCGTCCGGGCCACGCCGATCTGGCCGGCGGCTTGAAATACGGTCACCACGACCTGCGCAACATCCTGGAACGGGCCAGCGCCCGCGAAACCGCCATGCGCGTGGCCATCGGCGCCGTCTGCCAGGGGCTGCTGGCCGAGTTGGGCATCCGGCTGGTGAGCCACGTCGTTTCCCTGGGCGGGGTGGAGGCGGATACGGCGGGCCTGGTGCCGGAGGAGATCGCCGGGCGGGCGGCCGCTTCGCCCGTTTACTGCGCCGACGAACGGGCGTCCGAGGCCATGGTGGCGGCCATCGACCGGGCGCGGCAGGCGGGCGACAGCCTGGGCGGCGTCGTCGAGGTCATCGCAGCCGGCGTTCCGGTGGGGCTGGGCAGCCACGTGGCCGCCGACCGGCGCCTGGACGCCCGCCTGGCCCAGGCGCTGATGGGCATCCAGGCGATCAAGGGCGTGGAGGTCGGGCTGGGCTTCGAGGCCGCCCGCCGACCCGGGTCGCAGGTGCACGACGAGATCCTGGCCGCTGACGCCCGCCGCGACCTGTCAGGCGGCCTGTGGTTCCGGCGGGCTTCCAACCGCGCCGGGGGCCTGGAGGGCGGCGTCACCAACGGGGAGCCCGTGGTCGTCCGGGCGGCGATGAAGCCCATCGCCACCCTCTATCAGCCCCTGATCAGTGTCGACATCGTCACCAAGCGGGAGGAGCGGGCAGGCATCGAGCGCTCCGACACCTGCGCCGTGCCGGCGGCCTCGGTCGTCGCCCAGGCGGCCGTCGCCTTCGTCCTGGCCCAAGCGGTGCTGGAGAAGTTCGGCGGCGACAGCCTGGACGAGGTGCGCCGCAACCGCGACGCTTATCTGGCGGCCGTGCGGGCGTTTTGACCCGAGAGACCGGTTTTCGATCCTGCGCCACGGGAAAGACGGGAGACACCGACGTCCTATGTTCGATGAAAACATCGTCCTGGTGGGTTTCATGGGTTGCGGCAAGAGTTCCGTCGGGCGGGAGGTGGCCCGTCGGCTGGGGCGCCCTTTCGTCGATACCGACCAATTGGTGGAACGAAAAGCCGGCCTGCCGATACCGGAGATCTTCGCGCGGCTGGGCGAGGATGGGTTTCGCCGCCTGGAGGCCGAGGCCATCGCGGAGGCGGCGTCCGGGATGGGGCGTGTCATCGCCACCGGCGGCGGTTCCCTCCTCCGTGAAGAGAACGTCCGGCGCCTCAAGGCCACCGGCCGTCTTCTCCTGCTCCAGGCCACGCCCGAGGCCATCCTGGAGCGCCTGGAAGCAGGCGGCCTGGCCGACCGCCCGCTGCTATCATCCCGGCGAGTTGCGGGCTCGGCGGGGACCCTGGCGGCCGAGGCGGCCACCCGTGAGGAGCGTCTCGGTCGTATCCGCGAACTGCTGGCCGAGCGCGGGAACGCCTACCGCCGCGCCGACGAGGTGCTGGACACGACGGGCCGGTCGCTGGAGGAGGTCGTGCAGGCCGTCGTGGCCTGGCACCTGGTCCGACGCCTGGAGGCCGCCCCGCCGCCCTCGGAGACGGTGCGCGTCTCCCTGGGCGAGCGCGGCTACGACATCGTCATCGGCTACGGCGTCCTGGACGAACTGGGGCCGCGGCTCCGGCAGGCACTGGGCCTGGGGGAGCGGGGCACCGGCGGGACGCCGGCCCTGGTGGTGACCCATCCCGAGATCGAGGATCTCTTTGGGGCGCGGGCACTCGCCAGCCTGGAGGGGGCCGGTTTCCGGACACGGGTGGCCCGTGTGCCGGCCGGCGAAGAGACCAAGTCCCTCGAGCAGGCCGGGCGGCTCTATGACGAGTGCGTCGCGGCAGGCCTGGACCGGCATTCGCCCATTGTCGCCCTGGGAGGCGGCGTCGTCGGCGACCTGGCCGGGTTCGTCGCCGCCACCTTCCTGCGCGGGCTGCCCTTCGTCCAGGCGCCGACCACGCTGCTGGCCCAGGTCGATGCCAGCGTGGGGGGCAAGATGGCCGTCAACCACCCCCGCGCCAAGAACCTCATCGGCGCCTTCCACCAGCCACGCCTGGTGTTGGCCGACGTGGCCGTGCTGCGCACCCTGCCGCCGCGGGAGTTCGCCGCCGGCATGGCCGAGGTGATCAAGCACGGGGTCATCGCCGACGCCGCCTACTTCGAGTTCCTGGAAACCGAGCGGAAGCCGGTCCGGCGCCAGGACCCGTCCGCGCTGATCCGCGTCGTGGCCGGGTCGTGCCGGATCAAGGCCGGGGTGGTCGCCGAGGACGAGCGGGAGTCTTGGCGGCGCATGGTCCTCAACTTCGGCCACACCGTCGGCCACGCCGTCGAGGCGGCCACCGGCTACCGGCGGTTCCTGCACGGCGAGGCGGTGGCCATCGGCATGGTCGCCGCCGGGCGACTGGCCCTAGCGGTGCGCGCGGCGGTCCCCGGACCGGCCGGAAAGAATGCCTGGAGC
>DYIH01000112.1 GCA_020723785.1 Thermaerobacter marianensis | reverse complement strand
ACCTGGGAGGCCGGCATGAAGGCGCGCAGGCCCACATCCACGATCAGGCCGCCCTTGACGGCTTCCAGAACGGTGCCCTCGATGGCGCCCCCCGCGGTCATGACCTCCTCGAGTCGCTTCCACGCCTCGCGTTCCCTGGCCCGCCGCTGAGAAAGGCGGAGGTGCCCCTCCTGCTTGTCTACGCCGAGCACCACCACCTGGATCTTCTGCCCCACGGAAAAGGCCTGCTCAGGGGTCTGACCCGGTGCCATGCTCATCTCGGCCAGGGGAACCACCGCGTCAGACTTGTGGCCGACGTCCACCAGCAACTGGTCGGGACGCACCTGCACGATCGTCCCCTCCACCGTTTCGCCGATACGCGGCGTCTTGAACGCCATCTCGGCTTCCTGCCGGGTCTGCGCGTCGCCCGCCGGAATCTCCGCGGCCGGCGGAGCATCTGCCGGTGCATCCCCGGCCGGCGGAGCATCCGCCGGGGCGTCCCCGGCCGGCGGAGCATCCGCCGGGGCGTCCCCGGCCGGCGGGACCTCGGCTTGCTCAGCCGCAGCCGCATCCTCCACCGCCGTCACGCCGGCCGGCGGCAGCGTCGCCTGCGCCGCGCGGCGTTCGTCCCGTTCGCCCTGCCGACCCGTGGCTCCTTCGCCTGTAACGATCTCCTCCATCCGCCCGATGACCTCCTTTACGATCCAGTCCGGCGTCGAAGCGCCCGCGGTGACGCCCACCCGCTCCACCCCGCGAAACCATTCGGACTTCAGATCGGCCGCGGTTTCGACGTGATAGGTGGTGGTGCCGGCGTCCCGGCAGATGCTGGCCAGCTTCTGGGTATTGGAACTGGTGGCACCGCCGACGACGATCATCACCTGCACCCGGCCGGCCAGATCCCGGGCCGCCTCCTGGCGTTCTGTGGTCGCCCGGCAGATGGTATGTTCGACCCGCACCTCGCGAGCCCTTTCCTGCAACTTGGCAACCAGCGCTTCTACCCTATCCTCCCGCTGGGTGGTCTGGGCCACGACCCCTACCCGGCCCAGCGGAGGAAGCCGTTCCACGTCCGCCTCGTCCGATACGACAAAAGCCCTTCCCGACGTCCAGCCGACAACCCCCATGACCTCCGGGTGGGAAGGGTCGCCGATGATCACCACCTGATACCCTTCGTCGGCAAGGGCCATCGCCCGCCGCTGCAGCGAGAAAACAAAGGGACAAGTGGCGTCCACCACCTCCAGGCCTCGCTCAGCCGCCTCCCGATACGTCTCCGGCGGCGCCCCGTGGGCCCGGATGATGACCACCCCACCCTCCACGCCGCCAAGCCCGTCCGCGACCCTGACCCCCTGCCCGGTCAAGCGGGACACTTCTTGGGGGTTGTGGATCAGCGGGCCGAGGCTGTATACCGGATTCCGTCCGCTCGAAACCGCTTCCGCCCGCCGAACGGCCATGCGCACGCCGATGCAGAACCCCAGCGACTCAGCAAGAATTATCTCCATCGGCTCCACACCTCATCCAGCGCACCGGGGCGCCCCACCGGCGCGGATGACGCCGGTTCGGCGCGGCCATCACCCACGCTGCAGCGGGAGCTATCAGCCTCGGCAATCAGCTCCCGGATGCGGCCCATGATCACCTCGTTGGCGATCGCGGACATCTCCGGGGCACCCCGCTTTCCTTCCCTCCGGTAGGGAGAAAGGTCGATAGGCGCCCCGATGCGCACCCGGACGCGCCCGAAAAGCCGCGTCTCGCCCGAGATGGCCACCGGCACCACCGGCGCCCCGGCCGACAGGGCGAGCATGACGACACCTCCATGGGCCTCCTGCAGGCCCCCCGTCCTGCTGCGGGTCCCTTCCGGAAACAAACCGACGATATGGCCCTGTTTCAACAGGTCGAGGGCATGCCGGATGCCGCCGAGGTCTGCGGTCCGGCGCTTCACCGGAAACGCTCCCACGGCCCGTAACCACGCCGCCAGCACCGGCGACCGGAACAGCTCCTCCTTGGCCATGAAATGGACCGGCCGCGGCGCGACGACACCGACCAGGGGAGGATCCCAGTTGCTCCGATGGTTGGCGCAAAGGATCGCCGGCCCCTGATCCGGCACATGCTCGGTCCCGATCACCTCCCACCGAAAGAGGAGGTTGAACAACAGACGCGCCGCACCCTTGGAAACGCGGTAAACGAATCGGTTCATCCAAGAGCCCCCCGGCAGAACGCCAGGATCGTCTCGATCACCTGCTCCGGCTCCAGGTCGGTGGTGTCGATCTGGATCGCCCCTTCCGCCCGTCGCAGGGGGGCGACGTCCCGCCCGTAGTCCAGGCGGTCCCGTTCGGCCAACTGGCTGGCGACCTCGGCCTCGCTGACCGCATGGCCCTCTCGGCGCAGCTGACCTGTCCGCCTGGCCACACGGGTCGCCGTATCGGCCGTAACGAAGAACTTTACGTCGGCATCGGGCACCACATGCGTTCCCGTGTCCCGGCCATCCAGCACGGCGCCTCCGCCCGCGGCCAACCGCCGCTGGGCGGTGACCATGGCCTCCCGAACGCCGGGAATCATCGCCACCCGGGACACGGCCACGTCCACCTCCGGACTCCGGATGGCGTCGGTAACGTCCTCGCCGTCCAGCAACACGCGCTGGCGGCCGTCCGGGCCGGATGACAGTCGGACGTCGGTCTGACGCGCCAGGACGACCAGTCGCTCGGCGTCCCCGATGTCCACGTGGTCCCGGAGGGCTTTCAAGGTTACGGCGCGGTACATGGCACCCGTGTCGATATACAAGTATCCCAGCCGCCTTGCGACAGCCCGGGCCACCGTGCTCTTTCCGGCGCCGGCCGGGCCGTCGATGGCGATAACCAGCCCGTTGTTGCCCACAGCGGTAATCTTCGACACGCTCCCCCACTTTCCTCTTCCGTTTCTCGGTCATCCCGGTCGAATCAAACGGTACGGCGTTGCTCTCGTCGCTCCGTTCACCCGAGGTCGGGCCGGAGGTTGCGCGCCTCGCGGAGATAGACGTGGCGCACCTGATCCGCTCCCAGGGCCGTGTTGACCAGTATCAGAACCCGGATGCAACGGGGCAGGCTGCCGGGAACGTTCATCTCCACCGCGCACAACAAGGGGACCTTGTCCCATCCCAGGTCGCGGGCCGCGCCGGCGGGAAACGCCGCGTCCAGGTCGGGCGTGGCCGTGAAGAAGACACCGGCCACATCCTCAAGGGTGAAGTCGTTCTCGGCCTTGATCGCCTCCAACAACTCCGCCACCGCCGTGGCGATGGCCCCGGGGCTGTTCTCTTCGACACTGATGGCGCCGCGGATGCCACGGACGATTCTATCGCTCACCCGTTAACCGTTCCTCTCCTCATACCCGGCTTTGCCGACCAAGTCCCACGGGTAGACGATCCATTCGGAGGTGACGACGGCGACGAAATCCGGCTGATCGTTCGGGTATTCGGATTCGCCGGGACGGTAATGCAGCACGGCGACCTCCGGCTTCCCCCCGGCCCCGATGACGCGCACCTTCACGGCCATGACGATCCGGCCGTCGCTCCAGATGTCGTCCACGATCAGCACCCGCTTGCCCCGCAACAGCTCGTCCTCGGGGAACTGCCAAAAAAACGGTCGCCTGTTTTTCTGTCCCAGCCCTTCGGGGAACATCACCGCGGCCGCCATGATGTTGCGGATGCCCATGGCCTCGCTGATCAGGCATGCCGGGATCATGCCGCCCCGGGTGATGCACAGGATGGCATCGTAAGCCCGTGGATCGCGAATCCGGGACACGAGCTGCTGCACCTGTTGTTCCACGTCGGACCAAGTCAAGATCCTCTTTTCGATGGGTAGCCCCTCCTTACTCCGCCTGCCGGTTTGCGACCCGGCGGCGGTCCGGGCAAACGCGATTCGGCGGGACTCCTCCTGTGGAGCGCCCACCTCCGCTCACCCTGAACGCGGGGATTGCTCGGTCATCCTTAACGCAACAGGACCGATCCCAGGTCGGCGACACCGGCGGTTGTCGTCACCCGCTGGCCGCCGGCGGGGCGCATGATCCCCGGGCTGACCCGCACGATGCGGAAGGCCAGCGGTTCACGGTAGCCACGGGCGTCGATCGACAGCCGGTCCCCCGGCCCCACCGGTATGACTGCCACCTTGCCCTCGAACGCCGCCTTCCGCCGCCCGTTGACCATAACCACCGCACCCGGCGCCCGCTCCCGGCCCTCCACCCGAATGATTACCTCCAGCCGGGCCGTCGACGCATCGGTGGGGCTTGCGGAAACCGGAACGGCGTCCGGCAGGGGTCCGTCGGCCGGGTCCATAAAGGCAAGCCACCGGCGGGTGGCGCCATCTGCAAGCCACCCCTGGCTTAGGGCCAAGCCGGTCAGACAAACGACGGCAACCCACGTCAGCCCGGATTCCAGGCGTCTGGCCAAGCGGAGAAAGAAATCCACGGCGCTGTGCCTCCGTATGGGAAGGTTTCCTTCCCATACTTATTACACCCCGCCCGGCCTTACCACGACGAGTGGAAACGGCCTGCCCGCGGCGCAGGGGACGCGGGTTCAGGCCCATCCGCGGCGTTGCCCAAGACACCGCGCACCTGCGTCAATCGGCTTGCAACCGGTCCTCCGGCCAGGCGGCCGGGTTGCCGACGTAGGCCTGCGCCGTCACCTTCCGCCCCGCGATCTCCACCTCCACCTGCTGGCGGTGGTAAAGCGGCGGGTCCTCGTCCGAACTTTCGTAGTGGTCCAGGACGGTCAGATCTTCCTCCTTGATATCCCAGACGAGCCCGTGGATTTCCCCGCCGGGAGCAGGAAGGATGAGGACGTACCCCAGGGGTGGCGCGTGAAAAAACCTGTATCCTTTCAGGACGCCCTCCTCGGGCTCCGACAGCGGCCGCCCCACCAGCTCCTCCAGGCGATGCCTGCTGGTCAGGCTTCCATAGGTGAAAAGCTTCATCCGCAACCTCCGTTATCATCCGCGTTTTGCATATCCACTCCCCGAAGCGCGCCTTCCAGGGTTCGCTGGATGTCCGAAACCCGCAGGTAAAGGCGGTTGTGCCGCAGGTTGAAGCTGCCGCCGAGCACCGCCACGTCTCCGAGGGAGGAGAGCAGGGCGAAGACGGCCGGCCGGATTTCCTGTCCCGCCGGCGTCCGCATGGCCGCCTGGAACAGCCACTTCCGCCCGGCGGGCGGCTGGCCCGCCAGGCAGCAACAGGCGGCCAGGGCATGTTCGACGAGTTGCAGCAGGTTCTCCAAGGCAAGGAACGGCTGGCCGCGCCGCAGCGTCCAGGCCAGGGATGCCTTGCGGCGCCTGAACTCCCGGTAGCGGGTCGCCGCCTTTTCCGCCCAGACCGCGTCGGGGACCTGCCAGGCCAGCTTCATCAATTCGGCCGCCAGCCCGCCGGGATCCTGCAGGACCCGCGCCGTACGCAATGCGAAGAGGGTCGCTTCGTCCCGTGCCTCGATGCGGTGGCGCGCCTCGCTGTATGAAAGAAGGGTGAGCTTGAAGGGCGCGCCCCCGGCCCGGGCGCGGACCGTGGCCCCCGGTCCGGCCGGCAACCCCGGGGCGGCGGCGATTTGCGCCTGGAGGTCATCCGGATAGAGCACAAGAAGGTCAACCCCGGAGTACGAGTCGGCGAACTCCGTCGTTCCGGACCCGGCCAACATCAGGGCCAGGGCCGGCCGCACCGCGTCCAGGTCCCGCCGGTTATCGAAAAACGCGGCCACGATCTCCCGGCCCCGCTCCAAGAACGCCTGCCGCACCGCCGCCACAGTCCATGCCCTCCCGCCTGATCATTCGCTCCCTGGAACGCCTTTTCCTGCACGAGGCATTCCGGGACCGTGCCAAGACCTTATTACTGTGGTGCATATTACCGTCATGCATAA
>DYIH01000111.1 GCA_020723785.1 Thermaerobacter marianensis | reverse complement strand
CAGAAAGGCGAGTTCGCGCAGGCGCTGGGCCAGCACCTCGTACTTGAAGTCCGTCTCCTCGAATATCTCCGCGTCAGGCTTGAAGGAGATGGTGGTGCCGGTGCCGGCGGCGTCGCCCACCCGCTCCAGCTCCGTGACCGGCTTGCCGCGGGCGTAGCGCTGGCGGAAGTAGCCCCCTTCCCGGCGCACCTCCGCCACCAGCCACTCGGAGAGGGCGTTGACGACCGAGACGCCGACGCCGTGGAGGCCGCCGCTCACCTTGTAGCCCGCGCCGTCGAACTTGCCGCCGGCGTGGAGCATGGTCAGGGCCACTTCGAGCGCGGGGCGCCCCACCTTGGGATGGATGCCGACGGGTATGCCGCGGCCGTTGTCGACGACGGTGATGCTGTTGTCCCGGTGGATGATCACGTTGATCTGGGTGCAGTAGCCGGCCAGGGCTTCGTCGACGCTGTTGTCGACAACCTCGTAGACCAGGTGGTGCAGGCCGCGGGCGCCCGTGGACCCGATGTACATGCCCGGGCGGCGGCGCACCGCCTCCAGCCCTTCGAGGACCTGGATCTGTGTTTCGTCGTAGGTGGTGATCTGATTGGCGGGCACGGCCCTGCACCCCCTCTCTTAGTCTACCTCAAGGCGCGTGAAAACGGCCAATCCGCTTCGTTGCCTTCGCCTCCCGTCAGTCCGGCAGGACACCGATGCGGCGGCGCAGCGTAACAACGGAAACCGGCGAGAGGAAAACCCTGTCCGTGCAGATCACGAGCGCCCTTGGCTCGCAATCGGAGACGTCTTCCAGCCGTCCCAGGGAGCGCATGTACCCCAGGAATTCCGCCGTTGCCGCACCAACCTCCGATAGCCGGGCATCGAGCATCGCCGCCATGTCCCTGAGGTTGACGATGACATCGCCCCCGATATGCAGGAACATCCCCCTTCACCCTTTCAGAGCCGCTTTCCCGTGCCCGGCGGCGGTGTAGCGACAGGCCGGACAGGGGCGCGGCCCATGCGGATGCGGCACCCCGCAGCACGGGCACGGGTGCCAACCCTGGCGCAGGCGCCATGCCCTCCGCCGGAACTCGCCGACGAGGAAGCGCTCCCAGACCTCCCGGACGGCTTCGTCAGGGATTTCCTCCGCCAACTGCCTGATTTGTTGGCGCTCGGACTCGGCCAAGACGACGGCGGCCGCCTGGCTGTCAGGGGCGGCAGGGGGCCGTGCAGCCGCCTCGCGGCCCGCTTCGCGCCAGGCGCCGACGACCCAGCGAATGTCCCTGACCGCGGGCTCACCGATCAGGGCGTTGAGCCGGGCCAGAATGTCCGATTCCAGGAAGGCCAACTGGTTCGCCCAGGTAGAATTGCGCACTTGGACCCGTAGCACGCCCCCCCTGATCTCCAGGGGGCGGGTGTGGCGGCCTACCTCCGGGCCAACGGCAGCGGGCCAGTGGACCAGGGCCGCCTCCTGGCGGAGGCGCGCGCGCAGGCCCAGCCGGCTCACCAGCTGCTCCAGCGCCAAGCCAAGGGCCACCGTCTCACCCCGTGAACGGCCTGCCAACAGAGACGCCCCCTTTCTCCACCCGGTAAGAGGTTCCCCTTTGGTCCGCAAACTCCTTCACCGGGTCCCACTCCGTGCATGTCAAAAGTATCTGATTGCCGCCGCGGGCTGCGTCCAGGAGGCGGTCCCGGCGGCGCCGGTCCATCTCCGACAGGGCGTCGTCCAGGAGCAGCAAGGGTTTCTGCCCGGTGGCGCGCTCCAGCAGGCGCGCCGCAGCAAGCTTGAGGGACAGCACCAGCGTCCGCCGCTGCCCTTGGGAAGCGAAGAGGCGGGCGTCCAGGCCGTCGATCCGCAACTCCAGGTCATCCCGGTGGGGGCCGGCCAGGGTGAATCCCCGCGCCAGTTCTTCCTCCCGCCGCCTCTTCAGGGCCGCGGCCAGCGAGTTGGCCGCGGCACCGGCGGTCCATACCGCAGGGGCCGGCCCGGGCGGGAGGGTACCCGTTCCCAGAGCCGGTCGGTAGGCCACCTCCGGTTCCGATTCAGGCCAAAACCGGCTGTATTCCTCGCGGAACAGCCCCGCCAATTCGCCGAGTACCGCCTGGCGCCGGGCCATGATCTGGCCTCCGGCCGCGGCCAGGGACTCGTCCCAGATTGGCAGCAGGTCCCGGCTGGCAGAGCCGAAGCGGATCTCCCGCAACAGTGCGTTGCGCTGTTCCAAGGCCAGGCTGTACTGCTCCAGGTGATGGGAGTAGGCCGGGCTCATTTGGGCGATGAGTCGGTCGAGGAAGGCCCGCCGCCTGGCCGGTCCGCCGTTGACGACGGCCAGTTCGTCGGGGGACAGGTAGACGTGGGGCAGTACGCCGGCCAGCGCCGCCAGGCTCTCCTGCACACGCCCGTTTACCCGGACCGCCTTGCCCTTCTGTTGCTCCCAGGCAACCTCGACGGTCAGGGGCGCCGGCGTCCGTTCAATGAGTCCTTTCAGGTAAAAAGCCGTCTCGCCGGCCGCGGCCATTTCCGCGTCCCGCGCCGCCCGTGGCGAGCGGCCCGTGGCCAGCAGGCCGACGGCCTCGAGAAGGTTGGTCTTGCCGGCGGCGTTCTCCCCGTGAAAAACGTTCAGGCCGGGTTGGAGGTCAAGGGTGCAGGAGCGGTAGGTGCGGAAGTTGCGGAGGTAGAGCTTAGCCAGATACAAGGAACTCCCCTCGCCCCCTAATGTTCACGACGTCGCCGGGGTGGAGCTTCCGGCCGCGCCTGCTTTCCGGCTGGCCGTTGACCGAAACCTCACCCTGCTGGATCAACAGCTTGGCTTCGCCGCCGGTATCGGCGGCGCCGGCCCACTTGAGGAAGCTGTCCAGCTTGATGTCCGGCGTGGTGATGCGCACGGTCCTCACGGCTGGTTTCCTTCGGAGGGCCGCATGGGCATCAGGACGTAGAGGAACCCTGGGTCGTCGGGCGTGGTCAGCCGCGCCGCCTTCAGCGGCCCGGACAATTCCAGCAGGACCTCCCCGCCCCGCATGTTTCGGAGCCCTTCCGCCAGGTAGCGGGCGTTGAAGATGATCTCGAACCCTTCACCCTCCACGCCGGCGGGTATCTCTTCGCGGGCGTTACCGACCGCGGCGGAGCTGGCCGTGATCAAGATTCCCTGCCCTTCCGGCCGGAGGTTGATCGCGTAGGACCGCTGCAGCGGATCGGAGAGCAGCGAGACCCTTTCACAGGCGTCATGTAGGAGTTGCCGGTCGACGCGCCAGCGCGAAGGGAAATCCCGGGGCACGAGGTCCATGACGGCGGGGTACTGCCCTTCCAGCAGACGGGAGACGAACTTGACCCCGTCGAAAGTGACGAAGACCTGGTTCCTGGTGAGTATGGTGCGGGCCGTTCCTCCGCTGCCAAGCAGCCTCAGCAGCTCTCCCAGGTTCCTGCCGGGCACCACGGCGGAGAAGTCGGCCTCCCCCTCGGCCACCGCCCCCTCCCCCTGCCTCTGGGCGATGCGATAACCATCGGTGCTCAGCGCCTTCAGGCGGTTTCCTTCCATCGTCAACTGCACACCGGTGAGTATCGGCCGGGTTTCGTCCTGGGAGGTGGCGAAAAGGGTCCCCTCCAGCACGGCGCGGAAGACGTCCCGGTTTATCTCCAATTCCGTCTCCGCTTCGGGCTTCGGCAGCGACGGGAATTGATCGGGGTGATGGCCGTGTATCGTGAATTCGGAAGTGCCCCAATGGATTGTTGCGCTGTTGGTCACCGGATCGGCCTGTATCTCGACCCTGCCGTCGGGGATCCTGCGGATGATCTCGGTGAGGTAGCGGGCCGGCAACACGACGGAACCCGCCTGCTCCACCCGGGCCGGGACGTGGCACTCGATGCCCAGTTCAAGATCCGTCGCCGCCAGCTTGACCTGGTTGTCCGCCGCCTCAACCAGTATTCCGGAAAGAACGGGCAGCGTCGTCCTGGCCGGCACGGCTCGAGCGACGTTCTGGAGGGCGGATAGAAGATCGCGATGTTCCATGACCGTTTGCATCAATTCTCTACCTCCGCCGATTGATTGAGTATCATAGTCGTCGTAGTAGAGCATGTGGATGCCGTGGAAAAGTGTCCGGGCTGCTTCGTGCTCTTGGTTTCCGGCACGTGGACAACCTGTGTACTCATGGCACAAAGTTGTCCACAGCGATTAAACCTCACGATTTATCCACAGTGTGCCAACAGGTTTTACGCCGCGCGCTGCCGGGTTGTACACGTGTTGTGCACGTGTTGTGCGGCGTTCACCCAAGGATGCGCTTCCGAAGGGTCTCGATGGTCTGCGCCAGGTTCGGGTCGGAACGCATGTCCTGGGCGATCTTCTCACAGGCGTGCAGGACCGTCGTATGGTCGCGACCGCCGAACTCCTCGCCGATCTTCGGCAGGGAAAAGTCGGTCAATTCCCTGGCCAGGTACATGGCGATCTGCCGCGGATAGGCAATGGCCCTGGTCCGCTTGCGCACCTTCATCTCGCGGACGTCCATCTCATAGTACTGGGCGATCGTCTCCTGGATGAGCTTGATGGTCACCTGCCTGCGGGTATTCTGCGGCAGGATGTTGCGCAGCGCCTCCCGGGCCAGTTCCAGGTCGATCTCCCGATGATGGAACGAGGAGTAGGCCACCAGGCGGATGAGCGCGCCCTCGAGTTCCCGGATGTTGGTGTTGACCTGCTCGGCGATGAACATGATCACGGAATCAGGGGCATCCAGGCCGTCGGCCAGCGCCTTCTTGCGGAGAATGGCGACGCGCGTTTCCAGATCGGGTGCCTGGATGTCCGAGATCAAGCCCCACTCGAAGCGGGAGCGGAGGCGCTCCTCCAGGGTGGGGATCTCCTTCGGCGGCCGGTCGCTGGATAGAACGATTTGGCGGCGCGCCTCGTGCAGCGCGTTGAATGTATGGAAGAATTCCTCCTGGGTGCTTTCTTTGCCGGCGAGGAACTGGATGTCGTCGACGAGCAGGACGTCCACGTTGCGATACCGGTTGCGGAACTCCACCTGTTTCCGGTCACGGATGGCGTTGATCATCTCGTTGGCGAATGTCTCCGAGGAAACGTAGACGACCCGGCTACGCGGTTCCTTCTGCAGGACGTGGTGGGCGATGGCGTGCATCAGGTGCGTCTTGCCCAGACCCACGCCGCCATAGATGAAGAGAGGGTTGTAGGCTTTGGCGGGTGCCTCGGCGACCGCCAGGGAGGCGGCATGCGCCAGCCGGTTGCCCGATCCGACGACAAAGGTATCGAAGGTGTACTTGGGGTTCAGCGCCTGGCAGGCTGTTTCCCCCTCGGCGGCCTGTGTCGTCCTGGCCGCGGTCCCGGGAACCGCCAACGCCTCCTCCTCCCCCGGGCCATCCTCCGGTAGGGCGATGAACTCCAGGGAAATTTCTTTTTGGAGCAGAAGGCTCAATACGCTGCAAAGCCGGGTGGCAAAACGCTCTTCCAGGTAGCTCTTGGCGAAGTGGTTGGGGACCGCAAGGATCAGCGTGTTATCGTGAAACGCCAGGGGCTGGGCGCTTTTCAACCAGGTTTCGTATCCGGGTTTGGAGGGGTCCCGAGCGATCATCTCCAGGGTTTTGCTCCAGGCTTGGGCTAGGTCGGGCATCATCGGATCCTCCTAAAAGGCGTGTCAAAAAGGCCCATCTGCGGTGTTGCCCGCGTCGCTCGTCAGTCCGGCGTACTACGTGGAGTACGCCCTCCTCCATGATGGTTTGGCGCCCCGGCGGTCTGCGACCTTGAAGTTGGTTCCCCTTCCGAACAAAACAGCGGAACCGGGCGCGGCTCGCATTCAGGCTTGCATAGGCTTAATTAAGACCTGTTTATGCATTCTGTATATAGGAGCCTGTCGCACATCCTTCGTTGAAATGAATGGGTGGGGCCGAAGATCG
>DYIH01000110.1 GCA_020723785.1 Thermaerobacter marianensis | reverse complement strand
GCCGCCCACGGTTCACGGGCGATGGTCGCCCCCAGGGGCATCCCGCCACCCAGGTCCTTGGCCAGGGTGAGGACGTCCGGCTCGATGCCGTAGTGCTCGAAAGCGAACATGCGGCCGGTGCGCCCGAACGCCGTCTGGATCTCATCGAGGACGAGCAGTGCCCCGTGCCGGTTGCAGAGGCGCCGCAGGCCCTCGAGGAACCCGCGGGCAGCCGGCACGACGCCGCCCTCCCCCTGCACCGGCTCGACGAGCACGGCGCAGGTCTCGGGGGTGAAGGCGGCCTCGGCCGCCTTCAGGTCGTTGAAGGGCACCTGGACGAAGCCGGCGGGAAGCGGCTCGAAGCCCGCGGTGTACTTGCCGGTGGCCGCCAGGGCCGCCAGCGTCCGCCCGTGAAAGGCGCCCTGGAAGGTCATGACAAGCGGCGGCGGAGCGTCCTTGCCGCGGCGTTGCCAGTATGCCTTGCGCGCCAGCTTGATGGCCGCCTCGACGGCCTCGGCGCCGCTGTTGCCGAAAAAAACCCGCCCCCCGCCGGCCAGCCCGGCCAGGCGCGCGGCCAGTCGGCTCTGGGGCGGGTTGTGATAGAGGTTGGAGCAGTGCATCAGGCGGTTGACCTGGTCGCGAACCGCCGCCACCACCCGCGGGTGGCAGTGGCCCACGTTGTTGACCGAAATGCCGGCCAGGAAGTCCAGGTACTCCCTGCCCGAGGCGTCCCGGACGCGGGCGCCGCGCCCCCACACCAGGACCAGCGGTGGCCTGGCGTACGTCGGCATCAGAGCGGCCGCGCTGTCGTCCAGCACCTCTCCGGCCTCGCCGGTATCGTCGTGATCCCTTGCGGGCGCGCCGGCTCCGGCCAGGCGCGTCGCGGCCACCGGTTCGCCCGCCAGCAGGGCCGGGAGGCGCTCCGGCCGGCGCCCGTCCAGGATGATCGCTTCGGCGGCGCCGCCCTCCAGGGCGTCCAGGCAGGCCTGGACCTTGGGGATCATGCCGCCGGTGACAACCCCCTCGGCGATCAGCCGACGGGCCTCCGCGGCCGTTAGCTGTTGGTAGAGGGTTTCCGGTCTGGCGGGGTCGGCCAGGACGCCCGGAACATCGGTCAGGAGCAGGAAGAGGTCGGCGCCCAGCCGGGCGGCGACGGCCGCGGCGGCGCTGTCGGCGTTGACGTTATATGTCTCGCCGTCCTCCCCCGGAGCGACCGGGGCGATCACCGGGATCAGCCGCCCGCCCTGCGTCAGGTCGAATAGCACCTCGGGGTCCACGGCGACGATCTCGCCAACGAACCCGAGGTCCACCGGCTCGCCGGCGCGGTTGCGGTGCAGCCGCTTGCGCGCCAGCAGGAGGCCGCCGTCCTTGCCGGACAGCCCGACGGCCCGGGCGCCCAGCCGCCGCAGGCGGGCCACCAGGTCCTTGTTGACCTTGCCCGCCAGGACCATCTCGGCGATCTCCACCGTCTCCCGGTCGGTGACCCGCAACCCGTCCACCCAGACCGGCTCCTTGCCCAGGCGCTGCATCCAGGCGCTGATCTCCGGCCCGCCGCCGTGGACCAGGACCGGCCGGGCGCCGGCGGCCTGCAGTGCCACGACTGTCTCCAGCACCGGGTCCGGGCCGGCTTTGCGGGGCGCGAGCGCGGCGCCGCCGTACTTGATGACGACCGTCCGGCCGGCCAGGCGGCCCAGCGCCGCCTGTCGGCCGGGCGAGCGGGTTTGTTCATCCGCGTCGGGGGTCGATGGGGCTTTCACTGCCTGGCCTCCCTTATGAACGGTAGCTGCCGTTGATCCTCACGTAATCGTACGTCAGGTCGCAACCCCAGGCCGTGGCCTGGCTCGGGCCGTGATCGAGGTGAACTTCCAGGCGCACCTCCTCCTTCCGGAGCAGGTCCCGGGCCAGGCCCTCGTCGAAGCCGGCGCCGCGGCCGCGGGCGACCAGCTTGACGGGCCCCAGGTAGACGTCCACCCTGTCGGGATCGAAGGCGGCGCCCGAGTAGCCCAGGGCCGCCATGATCCGGCCCCAGTTGGCGTCGGCGCCGAAGACGGCCGACTTGACCAGGTTGGAGCCGGCCACGGCCAGGGCCGCCCTGCGGGCGTCCTCCACCGTGGCGGCGCCCCGCACGGCCACCTCCAGCAGCCGGGTGGCCCCCTCCCCGTCACGGGCGACGGCCTTGGCCAGCGTTACGCAGACCTCGTCCAGAACCCGCTGGAACAGGTGGAATTCGGGAGCCCCCGCCTCGATCGCCGGGTTCCCCGCCCGGCCGTTGGCCAGGATGCATACGGTGTCGTTGGTGCTGGTATCGTTGTCCACGGTGATCATATTGAAAGAGCGGTCCACGGCCGTCACCAGCGCCTGCCGCAGGGCTGCCGGCGCCACGGCGGCGTCGGTGGTCAGGAAGCAGAGCATCGTGGCCATGTTGGGCTTGATCATTCCGGACCCCTTGGCCATGCCGCCGACGGTGACGACGTGCTCCCCGAGTGTGAACCTCACCGCCGCCTCCTTGATCACGGTGTCGGTGGTGGTGATGGCCAGCGCCGCCTCCGCACCGCCCTCCCGGCTCAGCCGCGCGGCCGCCTGGCGGATGCCGGTTTCCAGCTTCTCCATGGGCAGGGGCAGGCCGATCACACCGGTCGACGCCACCAGCACCTCGCCGGCCTCCAGTCCCAGCGCCTCGGCCGCCACGGCAGCCATGCGCCGGGCGTCGGCCAGGCCCTGCTCGCCGGTGCAGGCGTTGGCACCGCCGCTGTTGGCCACCACCGCGCGGGCGTGCCCGCCGGCCAGGTGCTCGCGGCTCACCCGCACCGGCGCCGCCTGTACCCGGTTCGTCGTGAACACCCCGGCGGCCGCCGCCGGCGCGTCGGAATAGACGAGCGCCAGGTCCGGCCTCTCGTCGCCGGCCTTGCGCAGGCCGCAACGGACCGCAGCGGCCAGGAACCCCCGAGCGGCGGTGACGCCGCCGGGCACGGGCGTAGGCATGTTTCGCGACTCCCCTTCGTCTGCAACCTTGTGTAACCTTGGCCCGCCCGCGCGCCCGGCGACCCAAGCGGTTCCCCCCGCGCGCCGGCGGTTTCACCTCGGAATGAGGGAAGCCCGTCTCTCCCGTCTCTATGGATAGAGCCCGGGTGCGTCCAGGCCGTCCGTTTCCGGCAGGCCGAACATCAGGTTCATGTTCTGCACCGCCTGGCCGGCGGCCCCCTTGACCAGGTTGTCGATGACCGACGCGACCACCAGCCGGCCGGCCCGCTCGTCCAGGGCCAGGCCGATGAGGCACAGGTTGGAGCCCTGGGCGTGCTTCGTCTCCGGTAGGCATCCCGCCTCCATCACCAGCACGAACGGCTCGCCCCCGTAACGGTCGCGGTACAGGGCCACGAGTTCCTCCAGCGAACGGCGCCGCCGCAGGGTGACGTAGATCGTTGCCAGGATACCCCGGTTCATCGGGACCAGGTGAGGGTTGAAGGAGACGACCACCGGCACGCCCGCCAGCCTGCCCAGGGCCTGCTCGATCTCCGGCGTGTGCCGGTGCGCGCCGGCTATGTTGTAGGGCCGCAGGTTTTCGTTGACCTCGGCGAAATGGACCTTGAGGGAGGGGCTGCGCCCCGCCCCCGATACGCCCGACTTGGCGTCGATGACGATCCCCGCCGGATCGGCCCACCCGCTGGCCAGGAGGGGTGCCAGGCCGAGGACGGAAGCGGTCGGATAGCAGCCGGGATTGGCCACCAGTCGCGCCCCGCGGATCTCTTCCCGCCATAGTTCCGGCAGGCCGTACACCGCCTCGTCCAGCAGGGCGGGCGCGGCATGCTCGCAGCCGTACCAACGGCCGTAAGCGGCGGCGTCCCGCAGCCGGAAGTCGGCCCCCAGGTCGATTACCCGCGCCCCCGCCGCCAGGCAACGGGGCGCCATGTTCATGGCCAGGCCGTGGGGCAGGGCCAGGAAGACCACGTCCGACCCCGCCGCCACCCGCTCCGGGTCCGTTTCTCCAAGGGTGACCTCGCCCCAGCCGGCCAGGTGCGGGTAGACCTGGTTCAACCGCCGGCCCGCGTAGCTTTCAGAGGTTGCCTCCACCAGGGTGACGTGGGGATGGCGGGCAAGCAACCGCACCAGTTCCACACCCGCGTATCCGGTCGCGCCGATGACGCTGGCCTTGATCAACAATCCGTGCTCCTTCCGGGCCTGATGCATGACTATAACATAACACTGAATCGCTATACCGTACCACAGTGGAAAACGAGGATCTTGCGATAAGGTGTTCGGTGGAGACCCGGGCAGGGCTCGGCCTGCGGCTCGAAATCATTAACCAGGCGCATGATCCGTGTCCGGAAAAGCTTATGTGACAAGCCTTTCCGGGACCGCGCCAAAAGCTTATTACTGTGGTGCATATTACCGTCATGCATAGGGGTTGTGCATGAGTCGCGCAAGCCTTGTGCGTCAAGGGCTTGCAGCCCTGGAATATAACTGTGGTTAATAAGCCTGTCGGGCCAAGGTGGGAGCCGCCCGACCTGCTAGCGCACCGCCCTCGACGCGTTGACCAGGCCCCACGGAACGCCGATGAGGCGGCGCGACGATACGGCCAGCCGTTTGCTGATTTCGTCGGGGCCGCTGTCCGGACGGGCCGCGGCCACCAATGCGGCGACGCCGGCGACGTGGGGCGACGCCATGGAGGTGCCGTTGAGGCTGCGGTAGCCGCCGCCTGGCCAGGTCGAAAGGATGTCGACCCCCGGGGCCACCAGGTCGACCTCCGGTCCGCTGCTCGCGAAGCGGGCCAGGCGTCCGTCGGCGTCGACGGCGGAAACGCAGATGGTTTCGGGATACTTCCCCGGATAATTCACGGTATTCTCGCCCGGCCCGTCGTTGCCCGCGGCGGCCACCACGGTGACGCCCGCCTGCCAGGCCCGGCGCACGGCGTCATGAAACGTCCGGTTGTCCTCACGGGTGCCCAGGCTGAGGTTGACGATGGCTATGCCGTTCTTGATGCACCAGTCCAGCGCTTCGATCAGATCGGACAGGTAGCCGATGCCGAAGCGGTCCAGGGCCTTGACGGCGTATAGTTTGGCCTGGGGAGCCACCCCCGCCACGCCGATGTCGTCATCGGCCGCGGCGATCGTTCCCGCGACGTGGGTGCCGTGGCCGTTGTCGTCGGCCGGGTCCCGGCCCGGGTTGAGCACGTTGTGTCCGCCGGCGATGTTGGACCGGAGGTCGGGGTGATGCAGGTCGATCCCCGTGTCGATCACGCCCACCTTGACACCGACGCCACGGGTGAGCGCCCATGCCTGGCGCGCGTAGATGAATTCGATCCCCCACGGGATGCGCTGGGGCGGCCCGGGGTCGGACGGATACCGTCGGCGGCGGCACAGCCAGCGCATGATGCAGGACCGACGCGAGGCCCTCGGGGGGCTCCCCGGATCATCGGGCGAACCCGACCCGGGGCCGCCCACGATGTGCAGCACCAGGTCCTCGTCCACCCGTTCGATCTCCGGCGGCACGTCGAGGGCCGCCACGTCGGCATCACCGGGGAAGTGGGCGACGACGGCGTTGACCAGGGGCAGGTGCCTGACCTTCTCGGCGCCCAGCCGCCGGACGCACCCCTCGTCCGGCCCGCACCCCTCGCGGAAGACGAATATCTTTCTCCGGCCGGAGCCACGATCCCGCCACCGCCGCCAGGCGAACGGCCCCGGCATGCCCGGACGCCCCATGCCCTGTCCCCTCCCACCCCGCGCCACCGCGCGGGCTGAGAACATCCTATGAGAGCGCCGGGCGTCCGGTGACCAAGAAAAGGCCGCCGCAAGCCCCATGAGCCAGCCACGGAGATAAGGCGGCCGGGGAGATAAGGCGGCCGGTTTGTATTCTCCGCAGGAGGAAAACAGGTGATCGCTGGTGAATCAATCCAGCAGGGGGGTG
>DYIH01000109.1 GCA_020723785.1 Thermaerobacter marianensis | reverse complement strand
GTTCCGTAGATCAGGTCCGCGAATCGGCCGGGCCCAAAACTGGGGATGGGTCAGGGCGCATTCCGTTTGACCCGGCCTCCCACCAATGGTATTCTAATGAAGAAGGTGTGTCCACCCGGGCACCCTTCCTCGAACGCTGAATCCCCTATTGGATCCACCCACCGAACCTTCCCGGTTCGGCGGGGACCCCGGAAGCAGGGGAGCGGGGGACCCAGGCAGTTGGGGCGAACCGGCGATTCCCGGCATCACGGAAGCGCCGCAGGGTCAGTCCTCTTCGACCCGAGCCCGTCAGCTAACCTCGCAAGCGTGGAATGAGGACAACCCTTTCCCGAGGCTTTCCCCTTTCTTCCACGCGCCGTCCGGTCCCCCCGGAGGTGAGACGTCCATGCCCGACCCTATCCTGGTGGCGGTGTCCCACGCGGACCACGACGCGGCCTTGACGGGCTTCGCGGCGCGCCTGGCCGCTGCCCTGGATAAAGAATTGCTGCTGCTGCACGTCGTGGAGGTTCCTGAGCCGGTTTCGTACAGCGAAGGGACGACCTCGGCCGTCGATGCCCGCCGGCAACTGGAGCAGACCGCGCGTAACGCGTCCGAGGGCGGCGTGCGCGCCAGGTTCATGGTCCGGGTCGCCCGCGATGTCCCGGACGAGATCCGCCGGGTGGCCCACGAGGAAAGAGCCCACCTGGTGCTCTGCGGCTGGGGGGTGTCGGCCGACGCCGCCACCGGCGAATTCGGTCCCGTCGCCGAGGCTCTGCTCGACAACCCGCCGGCGGACCTGGCCATCGTCCATCCGCCGCCGGGCACCCTCCGGCGCGTCCTCGTCGCCGTCCGCGGCGGCCCTTACGCCGCCCTGGCCGCCGACCTCGGCTCCCGCCTGGCCGCCGCCGGGGAGGCGGAGATGAACGTTCTCCACATCTACCACCCGGAGGGGATAGAGGAGAGCCTCATCCCCGAGGCCCGCCAGCACGACCTCCTGATCCTGGGCGCCCACGGCCCCGCCGAAGCCGCCCCGGCCCGTCTCAACTTCACCCACGTCCGCGACCGGACCGGCCGCGGCGTCATGGTCGTGCGCACCCGCCGGCCCCTGTCCCCGTGGATCGTCGAGCGCCGGGCCTGGACGCCGGCGCAGGTGGACAAGTGGTTCGCCGAGAACACCTTCGACGCCCGGGAGTTCGCCGACCTCGCCCGGCTGGTGGAGATAAAGCGGAGCCTGGGGATCACCATCAGCCTCGGCCTGCCGGCCCTCAACGAGGCGGAGACGATCGGCCCGATCATCCGGGTCATGCGGGACGCCCTCCAGGACGCCGTCCCGCTCCTGGACGAGATCGTGGTCATCGACAGCCGGTCGGAGGACGGGACCCCCGACGTCGCCCGCTCCCTGGGCGTGCCCGTCCACACCCACCAGGACATCCTGCCCGCCTACGGCGCTTACCGCGGCAAGGGCGAGGCCCTGTGGAAGAGCCTCCACGTCCTGCGCGGCGACCTGGTCGTCTGGCTGGACACCGACATCAAGAACCCCGAACCGCACATGGTCTACGGGCTGATCGGCCCACTCCTGCGCCACCCCCAGGTGAAGTACGTAAAGGGATATTACAGCCGGCCGGTCAGGGTGGGGGACCGACTCTACGAGTCCGGCGGCGGGCGGGTGACGGAACTGGCCGCCCGCCCCCTGCTCAACCTCTTCTTCCCCGAACTCTCCGGCTTCATCCAACCCCTGGCCGGGCAGTACGCCGGCTGGCGGCACGCCCTCGAAAAGGTGCCCTTCTTCACCGGCTACGGGGTGGAGACGGGACTGCTCATCGACCTCTTCGCCGAACACGGCCTGGAAGGCATGGGCCAGGTGAACCTGGGCCGCCTGGTCCACCGCAACGCCCCCCTGGCCCACCTGTCCACCATGTCCTTCGCCATCCTTCACGTCATCGTCAGCCGCCTGGAGTCCTGGGGCCGCCTGCAGCCGGTGGAGGCAATGAACAAGGCGATCAAGCTGATCCGGTGGGAGGAGGGCCACCTGTCGCTGGACGTGCGCGTGATCGACGAGGCGGAACGTCCGCCGATGGTGACGATCCCGGAGCACGGCGCCGGCAGGCCGGGGGCGGCTGACCGCGAAGGGAAGGCCGGATCACCGCAACGCGGCGCCCCACCCGGGCCACGAGGGGATGATCGGTGACCGGAGGCAGGATGTGAGGGGGGCGGCGTCGTACCTGCAACATACGGCATGACGTCCCGGTCCGGGGCGACATCCGACTTCCGGGGGTGATCCGGTGCCGATCGACATTGGATCCATCGTGGAACAATACGGCGGCAGCGCCCTGCGCATCCTGCTCATCGTCATCGGCGCCCTGCTGGCCATCCGCCTCACTTCGGCCGCCATCGGCCGCATGGAGCGTTTGGTGGACGACGACGACCCGGAGCACCTTTCAGAACGGGAGAAACGGGCCCGCACCCTGACGACCATACTGCGCAAGGTTATCAAGGCAGCCTTGCTGGCGGTCGCCGGCCTCATGATCCTCAATGAACTGGACGTGAACATCGGGCCGATCCTGACGGCCGCCGGGATCGGCGGCATCGCCGTCGGCTTCGGCGCCCAGAACCTGGTCCGCGACGTCATCAGCGGCTTCTTCATGCTCATGGAGAACCAGATCCGCGTCGGCGACGTGGTCGCCGTCCAGACCGGCGGCGGCCAGCTCGCCGGCCAGGTCGAGGACATCACCCTGCGCACCACCATCCTGCGGGACCTGGAAGGCACGGTCCACATCATACCCAACGGCGCCATCGAAACCGTCTCCAACCGCACGCGCGAGTGGTCGCGCGCCGTGCTCGACGTGGGGGTGGCCTACAAGGAGGACGTGGACCGGGTGATGGACGTCCTCCGGGACATCGGCGCCGGACTGGCGGCCGACGAAACCTTCGGACCGATGATCCTGGAACCGCCGGAGGTCCTGGGCGTGGACGCCTTCGGCGAATCCCAGGTGACGATCAAGGTCAGGGTCACCACCCGCCCCCTCAGGCAGTGGGACGTGGGCCGGGAGTTCCGCCGCCGCATCAAGAACCGCTTCGACGCCGAGGGCATCGAGATCCCCTTTCCCCACGTGTCCCTCTATTGGGGGGAAGCGAGCCGGCCGGTGGAGGTGCGCAGTGTACCGAACGAGTCCCCGAACTCCCCCGGCGCCACCGGGACCGGCGCCGCCGGGGCTTAGGCCAGCACCGCCGCCAGTTCCTCCACGAGCGGCTCGAAGCTCAGGCCGGGCTGGCCGATCTCCCGCGCCATCTCCTCGGCGGTGCAGCGCTGCCCCGCGCTCCACAGCTCCCGCAGCCAGGAGCCGGCCTGGCGGCTGGCGTACCAGCGGCGGCCGTGCCGCTCGGCCAGCGTCAGGGCCATCTGGGCCGCCAGGGCCCAGGCCCGCAGGTAGGCGGCGGCGTAGAAGCCGGGATCCACGTCGGTCAGGTAATGGGCCTCCGGATGGGCAACGTGCAGCGCCTCACCCAGCGTGCGGGAGTATACCGGCGCCATCGCCGCCAGCCCGGCCGACGGCGGGCCCTCGCTGACGGCGTGCAGCTTCATCTCGTAGAGCAGCTTGGCGGCATAGCGGCGGAGCATGTATAGCTTCTGGAAGGCGGTGAAGCGGAAGAATTCCGGGTCGCGCAGGTTGAGGAACTCGCCGCACCAGGCCGGGTCGACGGTCAGGTACTGCAGCAGGAAGGCGAAGGCCTCGGTGACGGCGTTGTCACCCAGGCGGCGGTACTCGAAGGCCAGGCCGGGGCCGCAATGGGCGAAGTGCTCGGCGTGGCCGGCCTCGTGGAACAGGGCCTGGTAGTCGTCCATGCCGCCGTGGGGAGCGATGACCAGGTAGACCTCCTCGCCGGGGCGCACCGGGGCGCAGAAGGCGCGGGGGCTCTTCTTTTCGCGGGCGGCATCGTCGACTATGATGCTGCCCTGCCGGCGGAAGTCGATCCCCAGCCCGGCCAGGGTCGCCTCCAGGGCGGGCAGCGCCTTGTCCGCCGGGAAATATGGGTCGTATTCCGGGGCGCGGAAGAGGTGGGCCAGGTCCTGCTTCTCCGCCTCGCCGGCGGTGACGCCGATGCGGTCCAGGGCCGGCGCCAGGTGTTCGAGGTAGACCCCGTCCGTCTCCTCGAGCAAGACCTGCACCCGGCGGCTCAGGGCCTGCAGGTCGGCCGGGGCGATTTCCCGATAGAGGCTCAGGTAGCCGGTGTAGCCGAGGGCGCGCGCCGCCCCGTAGAGGGCGCGGAAGTATTCCCCGGCGAGGGGGTTGACGACCTCGGCGGTGACCCGGTCCCGGGCGGCGGCCAGGCGCCGGCGCCGCTCCCGGTCGGACTCGTTGGCCAGGCGCACCGGCACCGCCCGGTAGGCTATTTCCCGCCCCTCAAAGGAGACGACGGCCGTGGCTTCGGCCGTCCCCCAACGGTCCACCACCTCCCGCGCCACCGCCGTCATATAGCCCTCCACCGCGAAGGAGCGAAGGTGGCGCAGGCGGCGAGCGGCCTCGCCCGCCGGGTTGGTGCGGGCCAGTTCCGTGTTCAGCCGCTCCACCACCTCATGGCTGAACAGGTGGGCGTAGGCCTCGACGATCTCCGCCGCCTCCAGCTCGTCCTTGAGCCTGGCCCCGTGCCGGTATTACTCCTCGTCCAGCCGCGGGGCGTATTCGTCCGCCTCGGCGCGGTAACGGTCCAGGTCCATCCGGATCACCCCGTTGGGAAGTTCTACAAGGAGACAGAGACTCCTGCCCGTAACATGCCGGGGTCTCGGGATCAGCTAAGGGGACTTGACGCCCTGGAAGCGTAACCATAGAATTCAGAACGATGGGGTTTTCCGGCTCTCGCACCGGTTGAGCGGGGGCTTTTTCGTGCTATCGGGGGCGGTTCTTCGCACCGCTCCGGTGACCCGATGCGGAGAGGGCTGAATCTTCGATGAACAAGCACGCCTTCGGCCTCTGCGGCCTGGGCAACGTGGGCTCCGGCGTCATCCGGCTCCTGCGGGAGAACGGCTCCCTGCTGGCCGACCGCTGGGGCCTGAACCCCTGGCCGAAGCGCATCCTGGTGCGCAACCTGGGCAAGCCGCGCCAGGTGGACGTCCCGGCGGAGATCCTGACCACCGAACCCTGGGCCGGCGTCGACGACCCGGAGATCGGCGTCGTCGTGGAGCTCATCGGCGGCCGCGACCTGGCCCGGGAGATCGTCCTGGAAAGCCTGAGGCGGGGCAAGTCGGTGGTCACCGCCAACAAGGAACTCCTGGCCTACCACGGCCGCGAGGTCCTGGACACGGCCGCGGAGCACGGGGCGGACATCTTCTTCGAGGCCAGCGTGGCCGGCGGGACGCCGATCATCCGGCCCCTCAAGTACTGCCTGGCGGCCAACCGCATCGACGCCATTCAGGGCATCCTGAACGGCACCACCAACTACATCCTCACCCGCATGACCCACGACGGGTGCGACTACGCCACCGCCCTAGCCGAGGCCCAGGACAAGGGCTACGCCGAGGCCGACCCGACCGACGACGTGGAGGGCCACGACGCCGTGCGCAAGCTGGCCATCCTGGCCGCGCTGGCGTTCGGCACGCCGGTCGACCCGGAGGGCGTTTACATGGAGGGCATCTCCCGCCTCCAGCAACGGGACATCGCCTACGCCCGCGAACTGGGTTATGTGATCAAGCTGGTGGCCAACGGGCGCGACCGGGGCGACCGGGTGGAGGTGCGCGTCCACCCCACCCTGTTGCCGGAGGACCACCCCCTGGCCAAGGTGGACGGTTCCCTCAACAGCATCCTCGTCGACGGGAACTTCGTCGGCAAGGTGACCTTTACCGGCCGGGGCGCAGGGGGAGACCCCACGGCCAGCGCCGTGGTCGCCGACCTGCTGGAAGCCCTGCGCAACCGGCGG
>DYIH01000108.1 GCA_020723785.1 Thermaerobacter marianensis | reverse complement strand
TGAACGCCTGGATGCGGCAGAGGTCGCCCGTCTCCACCACCACCAGGCCGCTCCGGGCCACGGCATCCCGCAGCAGGACGGCCAGACGGCTGTCGTCGGCGCGCCATCCCCCCGGGAAGGACGGGTCGGCAAGCAGGATGCTCCGCCCGACGCTGCCCCAGTCGACGGCGCCGCGCCGGTCCATGGCCACGGCAACGGCCCACCGCCCCGGGGAGGCCCCCGCCTCCTCAGGCGCGAGCCCCCCGCTCCAGGTTCCTGGCGAGTCGGCCGTTCCCCCCGCCCCATCGGCGTTGCCGATAACCGCTGTTTCGATGCCGGCCCGGTGCAGGGCTTCGCCCAGAGCGCCCACCTCCACGCGGTAGGGCAGCGCCGCGCCGGCTGCCTCCAGGGACGCCAGCCCGGCGTGGAGGACGCGGCCCCCGGGCGCACGCCGCCCCTGCCGGGCCTCGTAGATGGCCGTTGCGGCGAGGCCGCCGACCCGTTCCTCGCGGTCATAGGCCTCCCCCGCCCCAGGCCCGCCGGCCGCCTGCGTGCCGGCGCCCAGCGTGACGTAAGCGTCTTGCGGCACGGGCCGGCCCCCCGTGAGGGCGTTCATCAGACCCAGGGCGCCCTCGTCGGCGAGTCGGGCCAGGTTGGGCAAGCGCCTTCCGGCCAGGCCGTCGCGGAGTTCCGACCAGTCCAGAGAAGGCAGGAGCAGCAGGACGGCCGGCCCGGCGGGCAAAGCCTCGGGCGCGGGCGCGGACACGGGCGCAGCCGCAGCCGCGGGCGCGGGCGGTCCATCCGCGGCACCGCCCCGCGGGACCAGGCCCGGGAAGGCGTTCGCCGGCAGGCTCAGCAGGCCCAGGCACGAAACGGAGGCGATGAAAACGGGCAGGGCACCCCTGCGCGGTCTATGGAACAAGTCGAACCTCCCTGTCCTCTACCGCCGCCGGGCCGCGGCGGGGTACATGGAGCGAAGGCGAACGGCCTCCGCTCCGGCGAGCAGCCGGTCGTAAATCCCGGCTGTGGCTCGAACGGCACCGCCCACGTCAAAGTCGCGGCGCGCCCGCCGGCATCCCGCCACGGCCAGGCGGTGGCGCAGGTCCTCGTTGTCCAACAGGCGCAACACCGCTTCGCAGAGCGGCGAAGCCTCTCCCGGGGGGACGAGCAGGCCGGTGACGCGGTCGTCGACGATTTCAGGGATGCCGCCGACCATCGAGGCGACGACCGCCCGGCCGGCGGCCATGGCCTCGAGGATGCCCACACCCAGCCCTTCGGAACGGGACGGCTGGACGAAGACGTCCATGGCGGCCAGCAGAAGCGGCACATCGCCGCGGTGGCCGAGGAACAGGAAGCTGCCGCCGACACCGAGGGCGCCGGCGAGGCGGCGCGTTTCCTCCAGAGCCGGACCGGAACCGGCCAAGAGGAACCGGCAGTCCGGACGGCGGCGCGCCACCAGGGCGGCGGCCCGCACGAAGATGTCCGGCCCCTTCTCCCACACGGCCCGGGCGACCATGCCCACCAGTGGACGTTGTGGGTCGAGGCCCAGCATCCGCTTGGCCTCGGCGCGGTCCGGCAGGCCGGCGAACCGCTCGACGGCGATGCCGTTGTAGATCACCGCCACCCGGTCCGGCGGGACACCCCACCGCCGCAGCCCGCCGGCCACGACCTTGGACACGGCGATGTAACCCGTGGTTCGCGCCGCCAGCCCCCGTTCCATCAAGGCGACCAGGGCACCCAGCACGGGGTTTCCGGGGGCGCTGGCGCCGTGGACCGTGTACAGCACGGGAAGGGGTGACCGGCTGCCGACGGCCAACCGCGCCACCAGGGCCGCCTTGCTCCCGTGACAGTGGACGAGGTCCGGCTCGATGTCGCGCAGCAGCGAACGCAGCCGCCTGGACGCATGCAGGTCGGCCAGTGGGCTGAACGTGGCCGGGATCGGCAGCGGGTGATGGCTCACCCCCATTGATGCCAGATCGGCGGCCCACCCGCCGTCCGGCGGGCCGGCGACCACCGGGATGTGGCGGGCGCGGTCCAGGCCGGCCAGCAGGGCCTGGACGTGCTGGCGCATTCCGCCCTCCGCCGGACGCAAAACGAAAAGGATCACCCTTGGAGCGGCATGCCGGGACATCCTTCTCCCCCAGGGGCGCCGCGGCGCCCCTGCAATAGCATGTCCGGCAGGTGATCCTCTCACACGTTGCCATCGGGACTCTTTCGAGCGATTCTCCCCGCCGGAGGAGCTCAATGGGCCCCGATTTCGGTTGGCGCCCCATCGGCCGCTCCGCGACCCGGGTTGCGCGACAGGCTAAGCTTTGTCACTCTGAACGTATTCGGCGAGCCCGTCCAGCATCTGCTCGATGTTCCTGCGGTAGAAAAGCGCGGCGACCGGGTGCAGAAGCGGCGCCAGGGCGGGGATGCCGATGTCGAATTCCACGGCGTGGGTCACGCGTGTACCGCCCTCCGCCGGCTCGCAGCGCCATTCCCCCTCGAACCGCTTCAGATCACCCTTGACCTGGCGGAACGTGACCCGGCGGTTGGCCGGGTCGTATTCGTCCCTCTCCTGCCACTTGAAAACGCGCCCCTGCATCTCGGCCACCCACGCGGTCACGTCCCACCCCTCGCCCTTTTCCAGCCGCTCGACGCTCCGGACGTTGGGCATGAACCGCGGGCAGACGGTCAGGTCGGAGAGAACGGAGAAGACCGCCTCGACGGGTGCGGCTACGACCTTGGAAACCTCCACCTTCGGCATCGTTCATCCACTCCTTTGCGGGGCGGGTGTCCTACAGGTCGTCGATCGCCTGGTCGACCTTCTCCAGCGTCTCCTCGATGATCTCCAGGGCGCGGTCCAGCAGGTCGCGGGGGATCACCAGGGGCGGGGAGATGCGCATGATGTCCCACTTGTTCAGGCTGGGCGTGACGATGAGACCCCGATCGAAGACCTCGGTGACGAAGAGCCCGCCTGCCCCCGGCTTGGTCATCTCCAGGCCGATGAGCAACCCCCTGCCGCGAACGTCGGCCAGCACCCTGGGGAAGCGGGCCTGCATCTCCCGCAGGCGGTTGAGCAGGTAGGCCCCTTTCTCCGCGGCCTGGCCGGGCAGATCCTCCTCCAGGCAGACCTCGATGGCGGCCTTGGCCGCCACGGCCGCCAGGGGGCTGCCCCCCTGGGTCACGGTGTGGAGGAAGGGATTCTCGTCGAAGACCTTCTCGAAGATCTCCGCCCGGCCGACTACGGCGCCCACCGGCATCACGCCGCCTCCCAACGCCTTGGCCAGGGTCATCAAGTCGGGGGCGACGCCTTGGTGCTCACAGGCGAAGAGCCTGCCGGTCCGGCCCATCCCCGTCTGGACCTCGTCGAGGATGAGCAGCACGCCGCGGTCGTCGCATATCTCACGCACCCGCGGCAGGTAGTCGTCCGGGGGAATGATGACCCCGGCTTCCCCCTGGATCGGCTCGAGGATCACCGCCGCCGTTTCGGGGGTGATGGCGGCCTCGATGGCCTCCGCGTCACCGAAGGGAACGTGGCTCACGCCGACCAGCAGCGGGCTCAGGACGCTCCGGTAGGTGTCGGAACCGGTGGCGGCCAGGGAGCCCAGCGTCTTGCCGTGGAAGCCGCGATGGGTGGAGATGACGTGCATCTTGCCGGTGTAGGCCCGGGCCAGCTTGAGGGCCGCCTCGACGGCCTCGGTCCCGCTGTGGCAGAAGAAGCTGCACCGCAGGTCCCCGGGCGTGACCCTGGCCAGCAGTTCCGCCAGCTCCACGACCGGCTCGTCGAGAAGGAGGCGCAGCGACTGGGGCAGGCGGCCGAGCTGCTCCTCCACGGCGGCCACGATCCTGGGGTGACGGTGTCCCATGTTCATCACGGCGTAGCCGGCCGAGCAGTCGATGTATTCCTTCCCCGCCCGGTCGCGGACGATGGCTCCTTCGGCCTCCCACTCGACGCTGGTCAGGCCGACGAAGCGGAAAAGCCTGGCCCACCCCGGGTTGATGTAGCGCCCGTACCGGTCCAGCAGCGCCTCGCCGAAGGCTTCGGCCCCTGTCGAGGGGATCGCCCCCCCACGGGTATCCTGCAAGCCGATCCCTCCCCGCACGCTTTCTATAACGGCGTGAAACCCGGCAGGCCGTATCCCGCCGCGCTTTCGATTATCGCTCTCCCGTTTTCGCACCGAACCCGCACCGCCGAGCGGGATTCCTCGAACCGGAGGGAGGCCGGTCCCACCTGCACCCGCACGCCCGGCATGGCCTGCCGGAATGTGACGGTCGCCGATTCAGGGACGGCGAACTCGCAGCAATGCCCGCCCGCCGAGCCGGCCCGCCCCACGAAGATGTCCCCGCCGGCCCGGATCGCCCCGCCGCGGAAAGCGGAGCGGATCCGTACGCTGCCGCCGGCCCGGATGGTGGTGTACAGACACCCGTCGCCCTGCACATCGACGTCTCCCGATGATTCCAGCCGGCTGTTTTGCGCGTAACCGAGGCGGATGGGGGCTGCTCCGGGAGCCGACGGGTCCGGTGCGCCCTGGATACGGGCCAGGCGTTCCCTCATCCCGGCCAGCGCCTCCACGGATTCACATCTGCCTTCCAGGATGCCGGCGCGGGCTTCGTTCAGCCAGTTCGAAAGGGGCTGCGGCGCGGACTGCAGCGTTTCCAGGAGCCGCAGGCGTTCTCGGATCGACGGGTATTTCGCATCCGTCAGGGCCTGCATGACCTGGCCGGGATGGCGGAAGATCTCGCCGTAACGCGTCTGCACCTGGGTGCACGCCGCCATGAGCCGGTCCAGATCGGCGGCCAGTTCGGCCACCAAGGCCGCCACGTGAGGCGGCAGCGGTTCCGGCAGCGGTTCGCCGGCCGCCACCTGGCTCCCGATGGCCTTCCCGGCGATGAAAACCCCCTGCCGCCCGTAAACCGAGGCCCCGTCGGCGTTGCCGTTGACCGCCAAAGCGCCTTCCGACACCACCTGCATGCCACGCTCGACGTTGCCCCAGATGACGACGTCGCCGTCGAAGCGCAGGTTGCCGCAACTCAGGTCCACGTGGCCGCGCCGCTCCAAAACGGGGAGCACGCTGATCTCCGTCGTCCGCAACCGCTCCCTGGCGATGGGCCGCCCCGAACGGGCGGCATAGACCTTCCGCCCCCCGACCGCCAGCAAGGCGCCGGGGCCGGTCACCAAAGCGGCGGGGCGCACGCCGGGCGGAGCAACGGGCTGGCCGCGCACATCCCGCCCCGGCAAACCGGGCTCCGGATCATGAAGAATGGCCAGCAGTTCGCCTTCCTTTACCGACGGGAACTCATAGCGCTCGCGGTAATCGACGGACTCGTTGTCGTTCTCGGGGGAAATCAGACGGGGTTGGTTGGGGAACAGGCACTCCACCCAACCGTCGTGACCTTCGGCCGGCGGGGCGCCCCGGGCCGCGCCCTGCCGTCGGCCGCGGCTGCCGCTTCGGCCACCGCCTCCGCGTCGATGCCGAAGACGACACCCTTCTCCGCCATGGCGGCCAGCACGTCCGCGGGCCGCAGCTCCGCCACCCTCTCCTCGATGACGACGACGGCAGGATCCCAAAGAGGCGCGGGGGGCGAATCGGCCAGGCGTAAAACGCGGCGGACGCGGGGCCAGACGGCCACGTGGCAGGCCATCTGGTCGGAGGAAACCTCCACCTCGACGTGGGCCGCCCGCTCCTGAACGGGCAGATCGACCTCCAACCTATCGCCGGGACGCAATGTCACCAAGCCGTGGGCGGGCTGGCCGTTGACGCGCACGGTCAGGTCACCGGGCACCCGGATGACCGGCGGAACGGCCCCCGGGGGGCAATCGACATGTATCTGGCCGCCGCGAACCTCGACGGTCCCTTGTTGCAGGCGACGGATCACCGGCATGGACATCGGCCCGTCCCTTCGGATATCACCGCCTGTGCAGGATTCGTGAACAATTATAATATAAACATACCGGCAATGGATACCTGGTTCGGGCCAAGCCCAACCGGGCGCCGGCAACGCCGCCCCGGCAAGCGG
>DYIH01000107.1 GCA_020723785.1 Thermaerobacter marianensis | reverse complement strand
TTTACCAGGGCGCCTCCGCTGTTCCCGGGGTTGATGGCGGCGTCGGTTTGGATTAACTGAAACACCCGGTCGAGCCGCCCCTGCCCGTACAGGGTGGAGCGGATACCGCTGACGATGCCTTCGGTGACCGACCGCTGGAACTCCATGCCGAGGGGGTTGCCGATGGCGATGGCCGTCTCGCCCACCCTCACCTTGTCGGAATCAGCGAAGGACGCGGCGTGCAGGTCGCTCGCGTCCACCCGGATGACGGCCAGGTCGGTGGGCGGGTCGATGCCGCGGATGCGGCCCGCCAGGCGGCGCCCGTCGGCCAGGGCGACGACGACCCGGTCGGCCCCCTCGACGACGTGGTAGTTGGTCACGATGTAGCCACGGGAGTCGAAGACGACGCCGGAGCCGCTGGCGCGCGGCTCGACGAAGCGGCGCCCGGTGAACCAGTCCCGGAGGACCTCCTCCGTGGTGATCCCGACGATGGCCGGCCCCACCTTTTCGGCCACGGCCACGGCCGGCTGCTCCCGGGACGCCGCGGCCGGCGGCTCGCTCCTGATGGAGGGACCGGGCGCCGGGGCGGGTGACGGCTGCGCCGCCCGGGGAAGGAGGCGGGGCTGCAGGTAGGTGGCGGCCACGCCGCCGATCAGGGCGCTGCAGATGGCGATGACGGCGACGCTCAGATTGCCGCGCACGGTTCGACCACCCCCACCCGCTGGATGTCGGCGCCGATGCCGCGGAACTTCTCGTCGATCCCCTCGTAACCCCGATCGATGTGCGCGAGCCCGGAGACCTCGGTGCGGCCCTCGGCCAGCAGGCCGGCGACGACCAGGGCGGCGCCGGCGCGCAGGTCGGTGGCTTGGACGGGGGCGCCGCTCAGGCGTTCCACGCCTTCGATGACGGCCGTGCGGCCCTCCACGCGGATGTTGGCGCCCATGCGTTTGAGTTCGTCCACGTGCTTGAAACGGCCGTCCCAAATCGTCTCGGTGACCATGCTGGTGCCCTGGGCGACGGCCATGAGCACGGTCATCGGCTGCTGGGCGTCGGTGGGAAAGCCCGGGTAGGGCAGGGTCTTGACGTTGCATGCCTGGAGCCGGCCGTTGCCGCGGACCAGGATGGACTCGCCGTTCTCCTCGATGTCGGCGCCCATCTCCCGCAGCTTGGCCGAGACGGGCTCCAGGTGCTTGGGGATGACGTTATCCACGAGAACCTCACCGTGGCTCCCGGCGGCGGCGATCATGAAGGTGGCGGCCTCGATCTCGTCGGGGATGATGGCGTGGACGGCCCCCTCCAGCCGGGGAACCCCCTTGATCTTGATCACGTCCGTCCCCGCCCCCGCAACCCGGGCGCCCATGGCGTTCAGACAGTTGGCGACGTCGACGATGTGCGATTCCTTGGCGGCGTTCTCGATCACGGTGACGCCCTCGGCGCGGGTCGCCGCCAGCATGATGTTGATGGTGGCCCCGACGCTGACCGTGTCCAGGTAGATGGACGTCCCCACCAGCCGCCGGGCCTCGACCTTGACGACGCCGTGCTCGATGGCCACGTCCGCCCCCAGGGCGCGGAACCCCTTCAGGTGCTGGTCGATGGGCCGCTGGCCGATGTCGCAGCCGCCCGGCAGAGGCACCTCGGCGCGGCCGAACTTGGCCAGCAGCACGCCCAGCAGGTAATAGGACGCGCGCATGCGCTTGACCAGGTCGTAGGTCACCGCCACGGAGTCCAGCCCGTTGGCGGAAATACGCAGGATGTGGGGCGCAGCCCACTCGGCCCGGGCGCCCATGGCCCTCACGATCTCGATGTATGTCGCCACATCCCGGATGCTGGGGATGTTCTCCAGCGTGCTGACACCGTCCCCCAGCAGCGCCGCGGGGATCACCGCCACCGCGGCGTTCTTGCGGCCGCCGATCCGCACGCGCCCCCGCAGGGGTTTGCCTCCTTGGATGACCAATTTCGCCAACGCTGTTCCTCCTACGGTCTGCTGTTCCTCCTGCGGCCTGCTGAAAACAACCCGCCCATGAGCCCGTAGCATATTCGGTTGGCGGCCACACCGGTCGCTCCGTGATCCGGGCTGTGCGACAGGCTCCTGTCCCCTAAAGAATTACTCCACCAGAAAGCATTGTCCTCCGTCAAGTGGGCGGAGGCGATTCCTCCTGGAGGCCTTCCAGTTCCTCGGTGAAAACGTTGACATAATAAACCTGGCCGTCCTTGGTCAGTATCCGCCAGACCGGCGGGATCTCCCATTGACTGGCCCATTCCACGGGCCTGGAGTAGTAGCCCAGGTCGATCCTGTCCACCAGCAGCTTCTGGTCCGGCAACAGGCGGCGCCGGTTGATCAATTCCTTGCGCAGGGCCAGCAGGGCCTCCTCGGCCGTTTTCAGCCGAACCGGCCGCGCCGCCGATTTCTGCGGCAGCGGTTCAAGGGCCAGGACCTTTACCGAACGGACGCCGCCGGACGCCACCTCCACGCCGACGTAACCGGCGAAGACGCGCCGGCCGTCGTGCTTCTGCACATAAAGCACCTGATAGATGGGCGGGTCGGCGCTGACCGGCATGGTGACGTCGAACTCAACCTTGGCCGGAAGGGCGCCGCCGAGGCGCGCCAAAAAGGCCTCGGCCTCCCGCGAGGCCTGGTCCGGGTCGAGAGGCCGTGCCTGCCGGATGGCTTGCAGGTTGCGGCGGTAGATGACGATCCCCTGCGGCATGACCGTCAGTATTTCACCGTACACCGACCGATAAACCGCCGCTCGGGAACCCTCCGGGGTCTCCAGCGACGCCCCGGCACGCCCGAAGAAAGCCTCGGCCAGCGCTTCGGCCTTGGGTTCGGCAAAGCCGACCGCAAGCATCGGCATTTCCCTGACCTGGTCGTTCGGGATGCGCCCCAAGAGCACGATCCCGCCGTCGTTCAACCGCTCCTTGACCCGGGCCTCGGACGGAGTACGCAAGGCACGGAGGGGCAGGAGGTCATCGACACCACCGACCCAGGCGGGCTGCGCCAAGAACAGGTTCAGCAGCAGAAAGGCCACGATCAGGTAGGTTTTGGCCCGCGGCCAATCCATGCTCGTCACCTGCCTCCCTATCCGCCCGGCCTGCCGGCGGTTTCACCGGTCGCGTAGACCCGGGGCGTGGCGCTGTCCGTGGCGCCGTCGACGGCCAGCAGGGCGCCGTCGGCCAGTTCCGCGACCCAGACGGGCTGCATCACGCGCGCCCCGCTGGCCGAGCGCCGGCTGAGGTAGGCGGGGAACAGATCACGCACGGCAACCTTGCTCCCGACCCAGCCGTCGATGGCGGAGAGGGCGTCTTGCGGGTAAATCAGCCGCTGGGGCGCCTGCTCGACCCTCGGACGGCTCACGGTGCGGCTGAACCCCTGAACCTCTCCCGACGGCGCCGTGAAAACTTCCAGGGGCGCCGGCACCCCGGTTGCCGCGGAAGGAACCCGCATCCCTTCCAGGCCCCCGACGATCGGGTAGCCGCGGTAGCCGGGGACGAATGCGAAGCGATAGCCCAGCAGCGACTGGGATTTGCTTCCGTCCGGAGCATCGCCTGGGCCCGCTCCCGCCCGCACCGCCATGGCCGTGAGCAACCGCGCCCCGGCGGGCCAGCCGCCGTGGCCGCCGACGAACTCGGCCGCCTGTTTCAGGGCGGCCCACTTCCCCCCGTCGCGGTCCCTGTTCCGGGGAGAGGGCCGGTTGAAGGCAACCGCGCCGTCGGGGTAGACGATCAGCCCGTCGCGTCCGTCGGTGGCCACGGTGGCCCCGTCCTGGCTCTGGATGCGCCGGACGGCGGTGGAATCGGGGAAAAAGGCGTCCCGTAGGCGATCCTTGTCGACCGCGGGCTCGGGATCGGCCACCAGGCGCCCCATCGAGACCTCGAACGAAGGTACGTAGACCCCTTCGGGATGCACGCGCAACCAACCGCCCGTCAGTTCCCGGGCCGGGGCCGCCTCCCCGGCGGCGGCCTGCAGCGCGGCGGCAAGGGTGGTGCCGCCGGGCGCCCGCAGCCGGCCCCAGCCGCGGGTGTTCCCCAGGTAGATGTCCAGGTTGCCGTCCCCGCCTACGAAAAGGGCCAGCCTGTCGAGGCCCTCCGGCCGCCCCCCGTCACCGGCCGGGGCGCCGCGGCCGCTCCAGACGGCGAACCAGGCGTCCAGCGGCAATTCCGCGGGCAGGATCGCTTCTACGCCCGTCCGGGAGCGGCGCAGAGCGGCGATCTCGCTGCTTTTCACCGGTTCCACCTGTCCCGTGCCCCGCGCCGCCAGAGCGGCCCTCTGCATCTCGCCCCAGAGGGAACGGAAACCAGCCGAATCGGGGTCGGCCAGCAGGGCGTGGCGGCCCTCCCGGTGGAGGACCAGCCGGCGGGGCAGCAGCAGTTGGGACAGCCCGGCGGCCCTCTGATTGCCTTCGATGACATAGGGCATTTCCCGGTGCGCCTTGCTGACGGCCACCCCCATCGGCTCGCGGGCGCTGAGGACCAGGCTGGCGCAGACCAGGACGACCAGCAGGACGGACTTGACCTGCTCCAGAACCGCCCTACGCGCCATGGTCATCGCCCCCGTCAGGCCGGGCCGGCGGGGTCTTGTCCCGCCGGGCCCGCGCCGTCAGTCCCCCGGCGGCGCCGGCCGCATCCGTGGACCCCGCGTCGGCGGGGCGGACCGGGATGTCGAACCGCCCCTCGGTACCCCGCCCCGGAGCGCTGTCGATCTCGATCCGCCCGCCGTGAGCCTCGACGATCTCCCTGGCGATGGCCAGGCCCAGGCCGGTGCCGCCGAATTCGCGGGAGCGGGCCTTGTCGACCCGGTAAAAGCGCTCGAAGATCCGCACCAGGACCCGATCGCCTTCCGCCTCGGCGGATAGGTGGATGGCGCCGTCGGCCGGGGTGAAGTCGACGGCGTTGTTCAGCAGGTTGGACAACACCTGCTCCAGCCGGTCGCGGTCCCCCCACACCTCCGGCAGGTTCTGCGCCGCGGCGACGTCGAGGGCCAGCCCCTTGCGCCGGCACCGGTCGGCGAACTTCTCGCCGACCTCGGCCACCAGCCCGCCCAGGTCGAGGGCCTCCATCTCCCAGCGCATCCGGCGGCTGTCGATCTGGGACAGCGTCAGGAGGTCGTTGACCAGCCGGACCATGCGGTCCGTCTCGCCGGCCACGACGCGCAGGAAGCGGTCGGCCACCTCGGGCTCGTCGCGGGCGCCCTCCAGCAGGGTCTCCACGTAGCTCTTGATGGTGGTGATAGGCGTACGCAATTCATGGGACACGTTGGCCACGAATTCCCGCCGCATGGTCTCCAGCTTTTCCTGCTGGGTGATGTCGTGGAACACGATGACCAGGCCGGCGGGCTGGCCGGCCGGGTCCCGCAGGGGGGCCAGGCGCGCTCGCAGGACCATGCCGCGGCGGGGGACGGTCACCTCGCCCGGCTCCTCCTCCCGCCCGGCCAGGACGGCTGAAAGGGCGCCCTCCAGGGGCAGGTCGGGCAGCACGGCCAGGAGAGGCCGCCCGACCACCTCCTCCGGAGCGACCCGGAGCATGCGGGCGGCTGCCGGGTTCAGGAGCATGACACGGCTCTCCCGGTCGACGGCGATGATGCCGTCGGCCATGTGGTTGAGGATGGCCTCGGCCTTGCGCTTCTCGGCGGAGATCTCCTCCAGGGTGTCCCGGAGGCGGACCGTCAGGTGGTTGAACATCCCCGCCAGCCGGCCGATCTCGTCGGAGGAGCGGACCTCGATGAGCCGGTCGAAACGGCCGCCGGCCATTTCGCCGGCCCGGGCCGTCAGTTCCTTGACCGGGCCGGTGATGGTGCGGGCCAGGATGTAGCTGAGGACGGCCGCCACCAGGAGGGCGACCAGGGTGGACGTGGCCAGGATGGGCCGCATGCCGCGCAGCACGGCGTCGATCTGTTCCAGGGAACCGATCAGGTAGACGAAGCCCTTGATCTGCCCCCCCCCAACCACCGGCGCGGCCACGTGGACGCTGCGCCCGCCCGGGCCGGAGCGCAGCTCGTCCACCGTCATGCCGGTTTCCTGGGCGCG
>DYIH01000106.1 GCA_020723785.1 Thermaerobacter marianensis | reverse complement strand
CTTCGGCGGGAACCCGGTGGCCTGCGCCGCCGCCCTGGCCGCCCTTGAGGTCATGCTGGAGGAGGACCTGGTCGGCCGGGCGTCGCGGATCGGCACCGCCTTCGGCGAACGGCTGCGCGCGCTGGCGGTCCGCCATCCCCTGGTCCGGGAGGTGCGGGGGCTGGGCCTGATGTGGGGGCTGGAACTGGACCGCCCCGCCCGCCCGCTGGCCGATGCCTGCCGCGAGCGCGGCCTCCTGGTGAACGCCACCGCCGAACGGGTGCTCCGCTTCCTGCCGCCCCTGGTCGTCGGCGAGGACGAGATGGAGCGGGCGGTGGCCATCCTGGACGGCGTGTTGGCGGAGGAGCGGGAGGCCGTTGGCGGGACGGCTGGAACCTGTTAGAATTAATACCGTCCAGTGTTATGGCCGGCAGGCGGTCGCAGGAGGTCGGGACACCGGTGAGCACCGTGGTTTACGTCAACGGCGGATTCTTTCCCAAGGAGCAGGCTTCCGTGTCCGTCTTCGACCACGGATTCCTGTACGGGGACGGCATCTTCGAGGGGATCCGGGCTTACAACGGCCGGGTCTTCAAGCTCGAGGAGCACCTCGACCGTCTCTACGAGTCGGCTCACGCCATCCTGCTCGACGTCCCGCTGAACAAGGGGGAGATGCGGGAGGCCGTCCTGGAGACCTGCCGCCGCAACGGGATTCACGACGGCTACATCCGCCTGGTGGTCTCCCGGGGGGCCGGCGACCTGGGCCTGGACCCCCGCAAGTGCCGGCGGGCCACCGTCGTCATCATCGCCGATACCATCCAGCTCTATCCCGAGGAACTTTACGAGCGCGGCATGAAGGTGGCCACCGTCTCCACCCGGCGCAACAGCGTCGAATCGCTCAACCCGCGCATCAAGTCGCTTAACTACCTCAACAACATCCTGGCCAAGATCGAGGCCAACCTGGCCGGGTACGCCGAGGTGATCATGCTCAACAGCGACGGTTACGTGGTCGAGTGCACCGGCGATAATATCTTCATCATCAAGAACGGCGCGCTGATCACCCCGCCCAGGCACGTCGGCATCCTGGAGGGCATCACCCGCAACACCGTAATGGAACTGGCCCGCGAGCGCGGCATTCCGGTCCGCGAGGAAGTCTTCACCCGCCACGACGTCTGGACCGCCGACGAATGCTTCCTCACCGGCACGGCCGCCGAGGCCATCCCGGTGGTGGAGGCCGACGGGCGGATCATCGGCACCGGCCGCCCCGGTCCGATCACGACCGAGCTCATCACCGCCTTCCGGGCTTACGCCCAGACCCGGGGCACGCCCATTTACCCGGGCGAAGCGGCGGCCCTCCCCGGCGCCCGCGGTTGAACCTTTGTGTTTTTCGTCTCCAAACCGCAGGCAAACCGGGCATTTGCGGAGCAAGCGAGGAAGAAATATTCAGCATAGCGCTGATGCGGCCGTCTTAAACTAAGCCCACCTCGAAAGTCGGGGTCCCCGCCGAATCCGCGGCGGGGTTGAAAAGTGGGGGGTGAGTCAAGATGGCTCAAGGTCAGCGCACCAACCGCATCCTGGTCCGTGGCGCCGAACAGGCGTTGGAGCAAATGAAATACGAGGCGGCCGCCGAGGTCGGCATCACCCCGCCCCCGGATGGTTACTGGGGCGACATTCCCGCTCGTCTCAACGGCGCCGTCGGCGGCCACATGGTCAAGCGCCTGATCCAGCAGGCCGAGTCCCAGATGGCCGGCGGTTTCCAGCCGGGAGCGGCCCGTCCGGCGCCGCAGCCGCAGCCGCCGCAGCCCCAGCCGCAGCGCTAATCGCCGCCGCAGCCCCAGTCGCAGCGCCAGTCGCCGCCGGTTGGCCGATCCGTTCAGAAAACCCGGAGGCAATCGCCCAGCCCTGTCCTGGGCGATTCTCTTTGTGGGAGGAAATGAGCAAACGCGTCGCGAAGTAATCTCGCCGGGAGGCGGTGGCCGTGGCCGATGACGACGTGACGCGCATCCTTCGGGAAAGGTTGCCAGAACCGGGCGCCGGTCCGCGAGAGATCCTTGAACACGTCTATCGCGCCCTGCAGGAAAAGGGGTACGATCCGCCCCGGCAGATCGCTTACTATCTCATTACCGGCGAGCCGGCCTACATCACCGCTCATCTGGGCGCACGCAGCCTTATCGCCAAACTCGACCGGGACGAGGTTATCGAGGAACTGGTGCGCCATTACCTGACCGGGGCGCGGCGGTAACCCGCGATGGTGCCGGCCGGGCCGGACCACGATCCGGTGGTGTTCGGTGGGGTGAATTCATGAAATATCCGGCCGACGCGCATACTACGCCCACACATTGCCCTACCGGCAAACCCGGATGAGAGGTGAAGAGGGTGAAAGCGACCGGCATTGTCAGGAGGATCGACGAACTGGGACGCATCGTCATTCCGATTGAGATTCGGCGCAGCATGAATATCCGGGAAGGCGATCCCCTTGAGATTTTCGTTGACCGCGAGGGCGAGGTGATCCTCAAGAAGTACTCGGCCATCGCGGAACTGGGTGATTTCGCCCAGGGCATCGTCGAATCCCTCAACGAATCCACGGGAACCCTGGCCCTCCTGACCGACCGGGATGAAGTCGTCGCCGTCGCCGGCGGGCCGGCGCGAGAGTTCGTCGGGAAGCGCATCGGCCCGATCGTGTTGAAGGCCATGGACGACCGCCACACGCTCCACTTCACTTCCAAGGACCACCGTCACCCGGGCTCCGCCATCGGCGAGGACGCCGAACGCTGCGTTTTCACCAGTGAAATCATCGCGCCCATCGTCGTCGGGGGCGACCCGCTGGGCACCGTGATCGTCGCCTCCCGCGAAGCGGGCCGCGAGATGACCGACCTGGAGGCCAAGCTGGCCGAGACGGCCGCCGGATTCCTGGCCCGGCACATGGAGGAGTGACCGGGGGGTGCCCGCCGGACCGGAGACCGTGCCCTCCCACGGATCGGCGATCCGGCGGGGCGGCCAGGAGCGGGGTGGCAGGTGGCGCCTCCTCTTGAGCGGAGGAGGCGGCGCCGGGGGCCTGGAACATGGCGGTGGACGAGGCCATCCTCCTCCACCACGCACAGGGTCGGGTTCCGCCGACCCTGCGCTTTTATCGTTGGGCACCCGCGGCCGTCACCATCGGCTACTTCCAGGACCTGCACGGTTCCGTAGACCTGGCGGCCTGCCGCGCCCTCGGCCTGGACTGCGTGCGGCGCCCCACCGGGGGCCGCGCCGTCCTCCACGAACATGAGGCCACCTACTCCGTCGTCATCTCCCAGCGCCTGCTTGCGGGGAGCATCGTCCAGACTTACAGGGAACTCAGCGCCGGGCTCCGGGCCGGCCTGGCGCGGCTCGGCCTGGCGGCGGAGCTGGCCGTGGCGGCCGAACGGCGGGCCGCAGGAGGGCGAGGGTCCGCCGCATGCTTCGACGCCCCCTCCTGGTACGAACTGACCGCCGGCGGCCGCAAGGTGGCGGGCAGCGCCCAGACGCGGCGGCACGGCGCCATCCTCCAGCACGGTTCAATCCCCCTCGTATTCGACGCGCGGAAGGTCATGGCGGTCCTCCGCCCGCCCCGCGGCGCGTCCCCTGACCGCACGCTGGCCGTCCTGCGGGGCAGGGCCGCGGGCCTGAACGAGGTCCTGGGCCGGCCGCTGACGCTGGAAGAGGTGGAGACCGCTCTGGCCGCGGGGTTCGCCGAGGTGCTGGGCGTGGAACTGACAGAGGGTGAATTGACGCCGGAGGAGGCGGAAACGGCACGGCGGTTGGTCCGGGTCAAGTACGGCGCGGCGGGGTGGAACGGGATGCGTTGACGGGCCGGGACCGCGCCTCACGGACGAACCGCCTGCTTGCGCCGGTGGCGATTTTGTGAGATTTTAGTTTCCGGGGCAGGACGGGCGGTATCGAATGCCGGCGGACAGGGGCGAATGGCGGAGATGGGCGCGGCGGCAGCAGGACGGCCTGGAGCTGATCGCCTCGGAGAACTTCACAAGCCAAGCCGTGCTGGAGGCCATGGGCACCTGCCTGACCAACAAGTACGCCGAGGGGTTGCCGGGGGCCAGGTACTACGGCGGCTGCGAGGTGGTCGACCAGGTCGAGGACCTGGCCCGGGAGCGGGCCAAGCGGCTCTTCGGCGCCGAACATGCCAACGTCCAGCCCCACAGCGGCGCCCAGGCCAACATGGCCGTCTACCTGGCCACGTTGCAGCCCGGCGACACCGTCCTGGGCATGAACCTGGCCCACGGCGGCCACCTGACCCACGGCAGCCCGGTCAACTTCTCCGGCATCCTTTACAATTTCGCCGCCTACGGGGTCGATCCCGGGACGGAGACGATCGATTACGACCAGGTGGCGCGCATCGCGCGGGAGGTGCGGCCCAAGCTCATCGTCGGCGGCGCCAGCGCCTACCCGCGGGTGATCGACTTCGCCCGGCTGCGGGCCATCGCCGACGAGGTGGGCGCCGAGCTGATGGTGGACATGGCCCACTTCGCCGGCCTGGTGGCGGCGGGCCAGCACCCCAGCCCGGTGCCCCACGCCCAGTACGTCACCTCGACGACCCACAAGACGCTGCGCGGGCCGCGCAGCGGCATGATCCTCTGCCGGGCGGACAAGGCCAAGGCTGTGGACAAGGCCGTTTTCCCGGGCATCCAGGGCGGCCCCCTGATGCACGTCATCGCCGCCAAGGCCGTCTGCTTCCATGAGGCGCTGCAGCCGTCCTTCCGCGCTTACCAGGAGCAGGTCGTCAAGAACGCGCGGACTCTGGCCGAAACCCTCACGGGCCACGGTCTGCCGCTGGTCTCCGGCGGCACGGACAACCATCTGATGCTGGTCAAGGTCAAGGCGGTGGGGCTGACCGGCAGGGAGGCCGAGACCGTCCTCAGCCGGGTCGGGATCACGGTCAACAAGAACGCCATCCCCTTCGACCCGGAGAAGCCGTTCGTCACCAGCGGCATCCGCCTCGGGACGCCGGCCCTGACGACGCGGGGCATGAAGGAGGCCGAGATGGCCACCATCGGCGAACTCATTCACAGGGCCCTGGTCGGCCGCGACGACGAGGCGGAACTGGGACGCATCCGCGAGACGGTCGCCGAGCTGTGTGCCGCCTTCCCGCTGCCGTACCCCGTCTGACCCCGCGCTTGGCGCATGCGATTTTCGCTGGCAGGAGGAAGGCTCTTGCGCATCCTGGTAATCCACGGACCGAATCTGAACCTGCTCGGCACGCGGGAGCCGGACGTTTACGGCACCGCCACCCTGGCCGAGATCGACAGTCTGTTGCGGGAGCGGGGCCGCGGAACGGGCGCCGAGGTGGAATGCGTCCAGTTCAACGCCGAGGGCGCCATCATCGATGCCATCCACCGGGCGGCTGGACGGTATGACGCCATCGTCATCAACCCGGGCGCCTACACGCACTACAGCATCGCCATCCGGGACGCCCTGGCGGCCGTCGGCCTGCCCGTCGTCGAGGTGCACCTCTCCAATATTCATGCCCGGGAGGATTTCCGCCGGCATTCGGTCATCGCGCCGGTCTGCCGGGGCACCATCAGCGGCTTCGGCCCCGTGGGTTACGTGCTCGCCCTGGAGGCGGTCCTGGCGCTGGCGGGCCGCGCTTGACCGCCCGCTGAATTCCGGACCGCAGGAGAATACCGGCCTCCTGCCCGGCACGGTCGGGGTGAACGCCTGAAAATGGATACCACCGCCCGCCTGGGGCGTTTGCGCCAAGAACTCGCCGGTGCCGGCGCGCCGGCCATCCTGGTCACCGGCCCGGCCAACCGGGCCTATCTGAGCGGTTTCACCGGCTCGTCCGGCGTGCTGCTGATCACCGCCGACGCGGCCTGGCTGGTCACCGACTTCCGCTACGTCGAGGCCGCCCGGGAACAGGCCCCGGCCTTTGAGGTCGTCCAGCACGGCGGGCGCGACCAGTGGGAAGTGATCGGGCGGTTGCTGGCCGGGGCGGGCGTGAAGCGTCTGTGGTTCGAGTCGGCTCATGTCTCCTTCGGTCAATATCAGGAGTGGCGCTCGGCTTGGCCGGAGGTGGAACTCGTCCCGCGGGAA
>DYIH01000105.1:1905-6085 GCA_020723785.1 Thermaerobacter marianensis | reverse complement strand
CCCTCCCCGAACAGGAAGTTGATCAAGGCGTCGATTTGCTCCTCGCTGATGCGGCCCACATAGCCCGGCATCATGGCGTCATAGCCGGGCACCACGAAGTAGGCCGACCCCTTGAGGATGTGCTCCCTCACGTATTCCTTGGGATCGGTGCCCGGCTTGCGCTTGGCCGCGTCGGCGGCGATGTCGTCCAACGCCGGGCCGCGCGTCCCGCCCTTGCCGTCGTACTTGTGACAGAGGGCGCAGTGGGGCTGCACCGTTTCCATGCCCTCCCCGAAGAAGAGTTGCCTGCCCTTCTCCCCTGGAGTGGCCGCCGCCGCTTCCTCGCCGGAAGTGGGGATGGCCAGTTGCGGGCGCGGATAGATCACGCCCATGACCAGCGGGAAGGCGATGGCGCCGACGTATACGCCGAGAATGCTTAGCAGGATCCCCGACGGCGTGGCCGGCGGGTTGATCCGTTCCCGACGCAGGAGGAAGAAGAACAGCGTCCCCCACAGGATCATGATGGTGAAGAAGACCCTGTAGAGGAGACCGAAGCGGAACCCGTTGCCCTCCGGCAACAGGGGTATCACGACCCAGGTGAAGACCAGCAAGTAGAGGGCCACCGCGAGCGGGTGCTTCCACATGGCGTTCGGCTTGATCGGCCTGAGCGGGGTGGTCATGCGCTCACCCCCTCCTTCTCCTCACCCAGGTGAACCCCCGCCGCGGCCTGCTTCTTCTGCATCAGGAAGCCCACCCAGAAGATGAACGCCAGGAGGATGAAGAACAGCAGCGTCACCACGGAGGTCATCGCGGAGATATAGGACAGCGGGCTGGTGTACCAGTATGGGCTGGCATCTTTCATCACCTGGTAGACGTGCCAGTCCTGCCGGCTGAACTCGCGGATGGCCCCCATCAGCCCCATCAGGTAGATGATGGAGGTGGCGACGACCACCAGGGCGTACTGCCCCTGCGCCGGGATCGATCCCCAGGTGATGGACCCGGTGCGGATGGCCCGGTGGTAGATCATGTAGGTGAGGAAGGTGAAGAAAAGGATCCCCGTCACCGCCAGGGCCTTGGGGACCATCAGCGAAAGCACGATGGCCCGGTCGGGGATGATGTAGTCGGCCTCCATACCTTCCGGCGGCGACGTGTTTATGTCCGGCAGCATGTTGGCCGGGATGATCCAAAGAGCGCCCAGGATCAGGAGAGCGACGAAGACCGGCGTGCGGTAGCGGAGAAAGCGCCCGGCCCCCTCGATCCGCGTGATGCTGACCCACATGTAGTAGTTGACGCCCAGGAAGATCATGGTGATCAGGAGCCCCTGGATCACGAAGCCCGGCGCCAGCTTGTCGCCCATCTGGAAGGTGGCGATGCCGGCGTCGTACTCGAAGAGTTCCTTCGTGTACACATACCCGGCCAGGGGCAGGAGCATCAGGGTGCCGACGCCGATCAGCGTCCCGATGTACCCCATCCAGTCATAGAAGGCCTTGTCCTCGTCCTTCCTGGAGATCAGGTACATGAAGGCGGCGAACAGGGCGACGACGAACCCTCCGAAGGTGATGTTGGCGATGAACCGGTGCAGGTTGAGCCCGAACCAGCTCGGGTTGTTGATGATGCTCCACAGCCCGGTCTCCTTGGCCGGCGGCGTCAGCATGTAGGAGCCGACCGCGTTCATCAGGAGCATGACCACTGTCCCGACGACGTTCAGCGCCACCCCGATGCCGATATGCAGCGGCTTTTTGTCCTTCAGGGGGTCCCAGCTATACCAGTAGAGGTACATCAGGGCGACCTCCACCAGTATCAGCAGGATATAGATCCCCCAGACGGGAGCGAACTTGGCGAAGATGAAGTTGCTGAATTGCTGGAAGGAGCTCATCAGGATGAACGCCATGACGGTGCCGGTGATCGCGGTGAAACTGTAAGCTATGGAGACGACCTTCATCGTCTCCTTGGATAACCGCTCGTACCGGTAGTCTTTCAGCCGGTACCCCAGGTACTCGCAGATGACCACGAACATCGGGGCGCCCAGGATCAGCGCCGCCAGGAAGAGGTGCAACTCGGCGGAGATCCACAGGGCGGTTCTGGCCCCCAGACCCGGGATGTCGACTGCCGGTGAGTTCAAGCCTCCCACGCAACTACTCCTCCTTTCCGGCTTTCCGCCCCGCCTCGTCGCCATTGGATCTGCCTGCGCCGGCGGGGTTCCGGTGAAAAGTGCCGGCGGGAACCTGCTTGCCGGCCGTTACTCCACGATGAGCTTGCCCTTCATGCCGCGCTCCTCGTGGTCGCTGAGATTGCAGATGACTTCGTACTCGCCCGGCGCCAGCTTGAGGGTTTCCTCCCGCTTCTTCTTGGCGCCCACCTTCGGCCCCGGGTAGACGATCTGGTCGCCCTTCAGGATGCGATAGTTGTGGGCGTGGGTGGAAGTGTTCTTCCACAGGAAGCGCACCTCGCCGTTCTTGGCCTTGACCTTGACGTCGACCGGGGCGAATTCGTAGTCCTTGAGCTCGATCTCGACCACATCCCCCGCCACCGCGGCGCCACCGCCCGAGGAACCGCCGCCGGAGCCGCCCGCGGCGCCGCCGGAAGAGGGCGAACCACCCGCCGAGGACCCTGCCGAGGACCCTCGGGACTTGGATTCCTCGGCTGGCGCCGAAGGTTCCGCGGGCTTGGAGGGTTTGGCGGACTCCCCGCCGCTGGCACTTGAAGGCGACAGGTCCGCCCCGTTGGAAGAAGCCACCACGCCCCCGCCGGAGGCGCCGCGCGGCACGCCCGGCGCCTCGCCACAAGCGGAGACGGCAACCGCGATTGAACCGAAGAGGGCAAAGGCAACCCAACGATGGAAGCGCTTCTTCCCCGTGTTCATCAACCTATTGACACCCCCGTATCTGAACTGGCTCCTCGATGGAACCAATCCCCTATACCAGACACGCCTTTCGGCTGAGGGTTCATTCGCATCCCTCTGACTCCGGATGGCACCTCCTTTTCGGCATCAGTCCCCGACACGAAACCCTCTCCTGCAAGCCCCCCTTGCATTGGCAACCCCGACACCGTAGAATGAAAAGCATACCCCGCTATGGCGACGTGGTCCCACCCACCAAGCTGTTGCCGGGGTTCCGCCCGGGTGCTGCCACACCCGGGTTTATTGCTATTTACTACACTTCAAAATTTCTTATAGCCTCCTCCCGCTTCTTAAGGCGAAAGCCCGGCCTGCCAACCGGGCTTGGGAGGTTTGGACCAAGAACCTTGGGGCTGAACGCTAGACATCCCCCCTCTCAAACGCATGAATTGGACTCGCCACGATCCTTCCCGTGAACCTGCCGCGCATCAAAGTCGGAGCCGTCAAGATTCGTCCCCTCCGGTCAGCGAAGCCGGCCCTCGGCGAGGGTTGTTCGACAGACTTCCATAGTTACAAAAGCGTTACTTTGAATCCGCTAACATTCTATACTGATACATCTTTCACAAAGAATAGCTCTTAAGTACCATTTTGGTCCGAATTCTTTATGCAGGGCGAAAGCAGCAAAGAGGTGATCCGGAACGTCCGGGAAGCCGTTGCGGTCCACCGGGAGGCAAATGAGAAAGAGAGCCGGGTCTCGGCTGACCGGCCGTGAACGCCATCCGGGTGGCCGTTCGAGCATCGCGTTTGGTCACCCGACCCGCACCCCGTACTCCCGCAGCCAGGCGTCCACCTGGACCAGGTAGGCGAACATGTGGGGCAGTCCCATCAATTGGCCGTACCAAGGGAGTTCGACCGGCGGCACGCCGGTCCGCAGGAGGTCGCGGACGGCGGCGGTATCGATGAGAGGCAGCAGGGGCGATTCCGGGTCGTCCAGGACCTGCCGGAGCCGTTCACGGAGGGCGGCCCCGTAGGCCGGGTTGTGGGTGGAGGGATACGGGCTCTTGCGGCGGCCCAGCACGTCGGCGGGCAGGACGCCGGCCAGGGCGCGGCGCAGGATGCCCTTGGGCGCGCCGCCGTCGTTCTTCATCGCCCAGGGGATGTTCCAGACGTACTCCACCAGGCGGTGGTCGAGGAACGGCACCCGCACCTCCAGCCCGACAGCCATGCTCATGCGGTCCTTGCGGTCCAACAGGTTGGCCAGGAACCAGGCCAGGTTCAGGTACAGCACCTCGCGCACCCGCGCCGCTTCGGCCTCTTCCCCCGGCAGCCGGGGAACCTCGTCCAGCGTCTCGCGGTAGCGGCGGG
>DYIH01000105.1:1164-1890 GCA_020723785.1 Thermaerobacter marianensis | reverse complement strand
ACTCCTCCGGCCGGATCCACTCCTGCACCGCCGGGGAGAGCAACCGCACCCGGTCCGGCAAGCGCCGCGCCCAGGGGAACGTATCGGCCGCCAGGGCGGCCGGGTCGTGGCACCAGGGGTAGCCGCCGAAGACCTCGTCGGCCCCCTCGCCCGAGAGGGCGACGGTGGCATCCTTCTTGATCTCCCGGCAGAAGAGCAGGAGCGACGTGTCAACGTCGGCCATGCCGGGCAGGTCGCGAGCCCGCAGGGATGCCGGCAGCCACTCCACCAATTCGGGGGTGTCGAGGACGATGGTATGGTGGCACGTGCCCAGGTGAGCCGAAACCCGCCGCGCCCATGGGCCGTCCAGGTCGGGCTGGAAGCGGTTCGACCGGAAGTGGCGTTCCTGGCCGGCGAAGTCGACGGAGTACGTGTGCAGAGGCCCCCGGCCCGCCCGGGCGAAGGTTTCGGCGGCGAAGGCGGTGATGGCGCCGGAGTCCACGCCGCCCGACAGCAGGGTGACCACCGGCACGTCGGCCACCAGTTGCCGCACCACCGAGTCCTGCAGCAGTTCCCGCACCCGTACGGCGGTGGCCGCCGCACCGTCCTCATGGGGCCGGCTCTCCAGCGACCAGTACCGGCTGACCCGGACGCCCTCGCGCTCGACCGCCAGGCAGCAGCCGGGACGGAGTTCGGCAACGCCGCGGAAGACACCGTGGCCCGGCGTCCGGGCCGGCCCAACGGCCA
>DYIH01000105.1:0-1154 GCA_020723785.1 Thermaerobacter marianensis | reverse complement strand
AGCCCCTCGGCGTCCACCCGCGGCTCCACGGACGGGTGGGCCAGGAGGGCCTTGAGTTCGGAGGCGAAGAGGAAGGCGCTGCCGCGCCGGGCGTAGAACAGGGGCTTGACGCCCAGCCGGTCGCGGGCCAGGAACAGGCGCTGCCCGGCTTCGTCCCAGATGCCGAAGGCGAAGATGCCGTTCAAGCGTTCCAGGCAGGCCGGGCCCCATTCCATGTATGCCAGGAGCAGAACCTCGGTGTCGGAATGGCCCTGGAAGGAGTGGCCGCGCGCCGCCAGTTCCCGGCGCAGATCGGGTGTGTTGTAGAGTTCCCCGTTGTAGGTGATGACGTAAGGGCGCTCCCCGCGCCGCCGGACCATCGGCTGGCCGCCGCCCGCCGGATCGACGACGATCAGCCGGCGGTGGCCCAAGGCGGCCCGCCGCGAAAGCCACACGCCGGCGGCGTCGGGCCCCCGGTGAGCCAGAGCCTCCGTCATCGCCTCGACGACGGCACCCTGTTGGGTCAGGTCGGCTTCCCAGTCGATCCAGCCTGCGATCCCGCACATCGGCCGTCCCCCCTCGTTGTCCCCGAAGGGTCTGGTAGTCCACGCGGTGGGAGCGCGAGGAAGGCGCCGGACCCGGTTGCGGCGCCGGATCATGATATGGCCGCCCAAGCCCGCCCGGTCACCCGCCGCCAACAGGATATATGCGCCAACCGGATCGGGGAGAAGGGGGCTCGGGGGGTTCCAATCGCGGCGTTTTGGGTGCATAATGGAAAGAGAAGGGATCACGACGCAAAGGAGGGAACCGGCCGCCGCCCACGGTCGGGCGCAGAGTGGATGAATTCATCGACGGCACCCTGAGAATGTATGAAGGTCTGCGGCGAGCGCAAGCCCTGATGCCCCACCTCTCCGTCCTGGCCATGCGCATGGTGGCCCAAGCCGATCAGTTGGAAGCGGCGCGCCAGTCGCTGCTGGCCGGGAACCTGAAGCTGCGGGCCGCCGCCGACCAGTTGGCGGCCGTGGCCGAACGATTGCGCGAGATCCATGGCGGAAACTAAGGCATTGCACGGTCAGGGCGCAAACGGCCCGAATTCAAGACGTTGAGGAACGAGGACGAATCCTGGAGTCACTCCGGCGACTCTTCGGAGAAAAGCGCGTGATACAACATGCAGA
>DYIH01000104.1 GCA_020723785.1 Thermaerobacter marianensis | reverse complement strand
TGGCGAGAGCCGGGGAGAGGCTGCGGTGGTTCCCCTTAGAACCCCCCGGCTTTAGTCGTGGGGAGGTTCAGACCACCGGATCCTGTCATGGGAGGTGCGCGGGATGGCTGACGGCGGGCCTGGATGCGCTATCGTTTACATAACGGCGAGGGATGCCGGCGAAGCGCGGGTCATCGGCCGCCTGCTGGTGGAGCGGCGCCTGGCGGCCTGCGCCAACGTGGTGCCGGCCATCGAGAGTTTCTACTGGTGGGACGGGCGCTTGGTCGAGGATCGGGAAGCCCTCCTGCTGGCCAAGACGCGGGCGGACCGGGTGGACGAACTGGTGGCGGCCGTCCGGGAGGCTCATTCGTACGACGTGCCGGCGGTGCTGGCCATCCGGGTGGAGCGGGGCAACCCCGATTACGTGGCCTGGGTGGTACGGGAGGCGGCCCCCGCGGCGGGATGCGACGTCTGAGGATGCGTGAACGCGGCGGCGGGGTGCTTACCGGGCACATGGCCCGGGCACTCGCGGACATTCGGGAGAACCTCAAGGCGGTCCAGGTGGTGCTGGAGGTGGTCGACGCCCGCATCCCATGGACGAGCCGTAACCCCCACCTGAACCGGGTGCTGGGGGGCAAGGCGCGGATCCTGGTGCTGAACAAGGCGGACCTGGTGGACGAGGACGGGCTCCGCCGGTGGGTCGCCTGCCTCCGTGGCCAGGGGCTGGCGGCGGTGCCTGCCGACGCCGTTACCGGGCGCGGCGTGGAACGTGTGCTGGCCGAGGCGCGGGCGGCCGGGGGGCGGCCGGCCGTGGAGCAGTCCCTGCGGGCGATGATCGTCGGCATCCCCAACGTGGGCAAATCATCCCTGCTCAACCGCCTGGCGGGCGGCGCCCGCGCCCGGACCGGCGCCCGGCCCGGGGTCACCCGCGGCAAGCAGTGGGTGCGGGCGGGGGACCTGCATCTGCTGGATCTGCCCGGCGTCCTGCCCCCCTACCTGCGCAACCGTCAGGCCGTGGCCAAGCTGGCGATCATCGCCGCGGTCGGACCCGAATCGTTTCCTGCCGAGGTGGCGGCCCTGGTCCTGATCGATCTGTTGCGGGAGCGTGCTCCCCGCCAGCTCGAATTGTTCTACGGCCTGGAGAGCGAGTCGGGGGAGGCGGCGGCTGTCCTGGAGGCCGTTGGACGCCGCCGGGGCTGCCTCGCGGCGGGCGGCCGCGTCGATGCCGGACGGGCAGCGGGGGTCGTACTCAAGGACTTCCGCGCCGGCAAGCTGGGCCGCTTGACCCTGGAGGACCCGCCCTGCGCAGCACCCAATAGGTCTTAAGGTTTTGATCCCGGGAGTCCGGGTTGAACTCAGGGGTGGCGGGGAGGCGGCGGAAGTTCCTCACGCCCTCCAGCGCCACGGCGGGTGTCCACCCCTCCGTGCCGACCACCTCCAGCCCGCTCCGACGGGCGGCGGCCCGGATCTCCTCATCCGTGAAGCATCGCTCCTCGATGGTGTCCTCGAATCGCTCGTAAAGGCCGTCGGGCCTGCGGGTGAAGCCGGTGATCCGGCAGATGCCCCGGCCGGTTTTCGCGTCGAAGGTGTTCTCCGCGAAGAACAGGTGGTCCGCCGTTTCGCTCAGGTGGAGGCAGTCCTGCCACAAGTTCCGGAAACAGGCCTCGGTGCTGACGTCGAACAGGAACAGCCCGCCCGGCCTGAGGGCCGCGGCCACGCTGCGAAAGGTGCGCGCCAGGTCGGCCCGTGCCGGGAGGTGGTTGAGGGCGTCATAGAAGCAGGTGACGAGGTCGGCCGGCTCTTCCAGGGTAAACCCGCGCATGTCCGCCTCCAGCCAGCGCACCGCCACCCCGGCCGCCTCCGCCTTGGCCCGCGCCAGCGCCAGCATGGCCGGCGAGTGGTCCAGGCCAATGACCTGCCATCCCTCCCGCGCCAGGGCGACGGCCAGGTTGCCGGTGCCGCACGCCAGGTCCAGGCAACGGCCGGGGGCCAGGCCGGAGTTCGCCGCGGTGGCGCGCACCTTCTCGATGGCCGCCTGGTTGAAGGCCACCGCCCCCGCCCGGTCGTAAACGGCTGCGAAACCCATGTAGCGGTTGGTCACGGTGGGGACCTCCTTTTTTTGAACTGTACGGAGCCGCTCACGTCCACAACCTTCGTTTATTTAAATTTAAATGAATCTTCGTCCCATCCATGGCCGGTACCAGTTGCGCAGGCTCGGCGGCAGGTTGAGCCTGTCGCGCCAAGGTGGGGCCGCCCGACTCCGCTCCGCGTCCAGGTTGTGCGACAGGCTCAACCATCCCATCTTTTTTCTTCATTCGGGGAACCAGCTCCTCCAGAGAAGGAATCACGCCTGCCGGTCGGGAAATCCCCTGCTATGCGCCGGACCTTCGTTTGCCCGGAACTGAACGCGATGACCGTGGCCGAGGTCGCCTCCTGGCTGGAGGAGCAGGCCGCGGACACCTATCCCGAGCTGATCCCGCGGTTGGAGGCCGACCGGCGGCAGGGGGTTCGGGTGCTGGCGGCGCGCTGCCGCGCCCGGATCGAGGCGGCCGAGGCGGAGCGGCGCGCTTTCGCCGGACGGTTGGCCTTCGAGCGCCGCCTGTGGGCGCGGGGCTGCCGGTGGGTGGCAGGGGTGGACGAGGCCGGGCGCGGGCCGCTGGCCGGGCCGTTGGTCGCGGCGGCGGTGGTGCTGCCGCGGGACGCCTGCATCCCCGGGCTGAACGACTCCAAGCGGCTGACGGAGGCCCGCCGGGAGGCGCTTGTCCCGCTGATCCGGGAACAGGCGGTGGCCTGGCGCGTGGCCGTGGTGGACGCCGCCGAGATCGACCGGCTGAATATCGCCCGGGCCGCCTTCCGGGCCATGGCCGAGGCGGTGGCCGGGCTGGCGGTGCGGCCCGACTTCGTGCTGGTGGACGGGTTCCCGGTGCCGGGGCTGGACCGTCCCCAGCAGGGGGTGGTGGGCGGAGACGGCCTGTCCAATTCCATCGCCGCCGCCTCCGTCCTGGCGAAAGTGCACCGCGACCGGTTGATGGCAGAATACGCCGAACGCTACCCCGGGTACGGTTTCGAGGCGCACAAGGGCTACCCGACGGCGGAACACCGGGAGGCGCTGCGGCGGCTGGGACCGAGTCCGATCCACCGCCGCAGCTTCAGGCTGGAATAGCGCGGTGCCCCGTGCCGCGGGAGATCTCGGGCTCATGGGGCAGGAATGGGGGGCCGGGGTGATGGCGACGGATGGGCGGCGCGAACTGGCCCGGCGGGGCGAGGACGAGGTGGCTGACCACCTCGTGGAGCGCGGCCTGGAGATACTCTGCCGCAATTACCGCTGTCCTGCGGGGGAGTTGGATATCGTCGCCCGAGAGGGGGAGACGATCGTCTTCGTAGAGGTCAAGGCGCGGCGTTCGCGGGGCTGCGGGGCGCCGGCGGAGGCGGTGGACCGGCGCAAGCGGGCGCGGCTGGCGCGGGTGGCCCGCTGGTTCCTCCGGGAGCGCCGGCTGGAAGGCGTGGCCTGCCGTTTCGACGTGGCCGGGGTCATGGTGAAGGGAGACCGCGCGGTGGTGGAGTGGTTGACCGATGCGTTTTCCTGTTGAAGGGATCACCCTTCCCCTGCTGCAGCGGGAAGCGCGCCGGGTGCAAGGAGCAGGCTCTTGAAGGCGACGGCCGCGGCGGAGAGGCGCTTCTCCCGCAGGTGGACGGCATGCCAGTGCCGCACCAGCGGAAAACCCTCGACGTCCAGGACCACCAGCCGGCGGGCGGCCAACTCCAGGTCCAGGGCGCGGCGGGGGACGACGGCGACGCCCAGGTCGGCGGCCACGGCCTGCTTGATGGCGCTGTTGCTGCCCAGTTCCATGCCGACCCGCAGCGGGACGCCGGCGGCGGCGAAGAAGCGCTCGGCGGTGGCCCGGGTGCCGGAGCCGGTTTCCCGTACGAGGAACGATTCCCCGGCCAGTTCCGCCACCGGGATCCGGCGGCGGCCCGCCAGCCGGTGGGTGGGGGCGGCGACGACGACCAGTTCGTTGGCCAGGAACGGTTCGGCCACCAGGTTCTGCTCCGGCGGCACCTGGCCCATGACGGCCAGGTCGACCTCGTTCATCAGGAGCCGCTGGGTCAGGGTTGATCGGTTGGCCACCTCCAGGGTGACGTTGACCCCGGGGTGCCGTCGGCGAAAGGCGCCGAGGTAGGCCGGCACGACGTAGACGCCGGCGGTGGTGTCGGCGGCCACCCGCAGGTTGCCCGCCTGCGCCCCCTTCATCTCCTCCAGCACTTGGGCCGCCTCGCCCAGGAGGCCGAACACCCGCTGGCTGTAATCGAGCAGGTGGCGCCCGGCGTCGGTGAGGTAGACCCGCCGCCCGACCTTCTCGAACAGTGGCAACCCGATGACCTGCTCCAGCTGCTTGACGTGCATCGACACGGCCGGCTGGCTCAGGGCCAGCGCCTCGGCGGCCCGGGAAAAGTTCAGGTGGCGGGCCACCGCCTGGAAGACGTGGAGCTGGTGGAGGCTGATATCCTTGATGAAACGGTCCATAAAGCCGATTTAATCCTTTCTCGAAACGTCTTTATCATAAGTTTATGGCTGAAGTGGCGGCGGTGTCAAAGCGCCGCGGGAGGGTTGTTGTGTTGCGGTTTCAACTGGTGGCCCTGGACATGGATGGAACCCTGCTGACCGATGACCTGCGCCTGACGGAGCGGACGGCCGGCGCGATCCGGGCCGGGTTGGCCCGCGGGGTCAGGTTCGTGCTGGCGACAGGGCGGCCCTATCGTTCGGCCCGCCCCTTCGCTCTCGACCTGGGCCTGGACGTGCCCCTGGTCTGTTATAACGGCGCCGTCGTCCGGGAGGCCGTCTCCGGGCGGTTCCATGCCGAACGCCCGATCCCCCCGGAGGTGGCCGCCGAGGTGGCCGAGTTCCTGGTCGGGCGGGGTTGCCATATGAAGATGTACGCCGGCGACCTTCTCTACGTGGCTGAGCCGACGGAGGAGACCCGTTGGTTCTCCGAGCACTACGGCATCCCCTATGAGGCGGTCGGTTCCCTGGCCGCCTACCTGCGTGGTCCGGGCGGGCCGGCGCCGTCGATGCTGGTGACCCATGCCGACCCGTCCGCGGTGGCCGGCCTGGTGGACGAACTGGAGCGGCTGTCGGCCGGACGGGTGGCCTGCCACCGCCCCACCCCATGGGGCATCGACATCGTTCGCGCCGGCACCTCCAAGGGGGCGGCCGTCCGGGACCTGGCCGCCGCTTGGGGCATTCCGCGGCAGGCCGTCCTGGCCGCCGGCAACGCCGGCAACGACGTCGACCTCCTGGCCTGGGCCGGCTGGGGCGTGGCCGTGGCCAACGCCACCCCGGAACTCCTCGCCCTGGCCGACTGGGTGGCGCCGGACAACAACCACGACGGCGTGGCCGAGGCGCTGGAGCAGTTTGTGTTGTAACCCCATTGCCCTTAACAGCCAAAATATGGTAATATCGGGCTGGTGATCTCATGTGCTGGCCCGGGTGAAAAGCTGTGCCCTGCTCGGCATCGGGGGGCACCTGGTGGATGTGGAGGTGGACATCGCCAACGGCCTGCCCCAGTTCAACCTGGTGGGATTGCCCGACACGGCGGTCCGCGAGTCGCGGGAACGGGTGCGGGCGGCCCTGCGCAATGCCGGCTACGAATTCCCCGTCAAACGGCTGACGGTGAACCTCTCTCCCGCATGGCTCCGCAAGGAGGGCGCCCACTTCGACCTGGCCATCGCCGCGGGGATCCTGGCGGCCGGCGGGCAGTTCGGGGTGGACCGCGGCCCGGAGTTCTGGCGGCGCTGCGCCTTCGTCGGCGGCCTGGGCCTGGACGGGCGGGTGCTGCCCTGCGCCGGCGTTCTGCCCATGGCCCTGACGGCGCGGGAGCAGGGGATCCGTGACCTGGTCCTGCCTGCGGCCAACGGGGCCGAGGCGGCGGGGCTGGAGGGGCTGCGGGTGATTCCCGTCACCACCCTCGATGATGTGGCGGCCTGGGTGGATGGCGGGATAATCAGCCCATCCGAGGGGTGCGATACCGGAGAAACCGGATGGCCGGATGGCGGCCGGGCGTTATCGCAGGGGATTCCCGACCTGGCCTGTGTCAAAGGCCAGGGGGGACCCGTTCGCGCCCTGGAGGTGGCCGCGGCCGGAGGGCACCACCTGCTGATGATCGGCCCACCGGGGTAGGGAAAGATCCTACTGGCCCGGTGCTTGCCCGGGATTTTGC
>DYIH01000103.1:3344-6206 GCA_020723785.1 Thermaerobacter marianensis | reverse complement strand
CGTCTTTACGGGCTTTTTTGCACTTTTGTGTGAGCGGCGACTGTCGAAGTCGGGTTTGGGGTTCTTGAGGAATTCCGGGATGTGATCCAGGAAGTGGCGAACAGGGAGACCCACCAGGACTGCTTGGCCAACCTGTACAACCAACTGGCCGAGTTGGCCCGGCGCAAGTCGGAGGACGCCTTGAGCCAGGGGCACCTGCAATTGGCCGAAGCGTACGTGGTCGAGTCGACCACATGGGCCGCGGCGGCGCGGCTTGCCGACATCGGCCAGCAAGGAATCCCGTGACCGAACTTCCCGGGAGAAGGCGCGAAGGTTTCGGTGCTCGCAAAGGAACGCCGCCCGCCGCGGTGCTCAATCGCTCGAGTCAGGAGCCGCCGTGCCGACCCGTTCCCTCGACGCCCTCGGGCTGAGCCGATAGACGCCGTCGCCGGCTTCCTGGCCGGCGTCCGGCGCGGCGGGCGATATGCGTTGTTTCAGCGGCTGTGGCCGATGCCCACTTCTCGCCGGAGCGGTGCGCCGAGATCGACGCCCTGCGCGGCGGATTCCTCTTCTCCGTTCCGTATTCCTCCTGCCCTGGTCAACGGCATAGCCTTCCTTCCTCGGGCCAAGCTAACCGCGGAGGTGGTCGAGGTGGCAATAAAGGAGAAGGCCCGGGGGAAGGGCGAGGCCCGCAAGGCCGGAAACGGACGGCCGGCAGCCGGGGTTGGTGCGGACTCCAAGACCGCCGCGGCTCGCGCCAAGAACGGCGACCGCGGGGCCGCAGGGCAAGGCGGCGACGGGAAGAGAAAGACTGCGGGGAAGGCCGGCAAAAAGGAAAAGAAAGAAAAAGACCCCTTCGCCGACACAAGCCCGATGGGGCTTTTAAAGAAGGAGGCGGCGGAGAAGCTGGGCCTGGTGGACAAGGTGCGCGCCCATGGGTGGGGCGGGCTGACGGCCGCCGAGAGCGGTCGCATCGGCGCCCTGGTCAATCGGATGATCAAGGAACGGACCGAGGGCGGCGAAGAGTGAGCCGCGATGCCGCGTTCAGCGTTCATGGTCCGATGCCCGTTTCCCTCCAATCCGCCATGCGGTATATAATCGTCTATATGTGACACCGGTGGAGGATGACGGCGTGGGCATCGAAGGTTATTTCCCGTCGGATGTTGAGGAGCGGGGTCTGGCCTGCCTGGCGGAAGCCTGGCACCTGGCCCGGCACCTGCCCGACGCCTGGCCCGATTGGAACGCGACGCGCATCCCCCTGGCGGTTTACGGGAGAGGCGGGGGCTTCTTCCTGGTCGGGCACCCGGCGCCGCCCCGCCGCGCCCGGCGCGTCCTCTGGCCGGTGATGACCCTGGCCGGGGGGGCCGGAGGGGGCCGCACACGGGAGGGGGCGCTGGAGGCCGGCGGCTCCTGTGATGGCCTGCCCCAGCCCCTGTTCATGCGCGGCCTGCCGGCCGCCGTGAACGGGGGCGCCGTCGTCGTCCGTTACCACGGCGTGCCGACGGCCTTCGTCCCCGTCGAGTGGGCCGGCGAAAGCGCGGAAGAGGCCGTCGCCTACGTGGCCCGGCTGCTTGCGGAAGCCTTCCGCGCCCACCTGCAGACCGCGTGCCGGCCGGACAGGCCGGACCCGGACATGGCCTATCCCGACGACCACCCGGTGAACAACGCCCTGGGCAACATCGAGGGCCAGCTTCTGCTGGAGGCCTACCACAGCCGGGAGGGTGCCGACCTCTCCCGCCTCGCCCTGGCTTTCGCCCTGATCCGCCGGGAACGGCGCGCCCAGCTCGACGACGAGCAGATCCTCTACGAGCAGGCCCGCGAATACGGCCTGGCCGCCTACGTCCAGTTCCTTGCCCTGGAGGCGGCGGCGCGGCCCGGCTACGCCTCCTGCCGGCCCTTCCGGGACGTCTACGGCCCCGACACCCTATCGGCCGGGGATCATCGCGCCCGGCTACTGGCCTCCCTGGAGGCCGTCAACCGCCGTGGGAACGGCGCCGGCCGGCGGCGCTTCGCTTTCAGCGGCATGGGCCTGGCCCTCTTCCTCGACCGGCTCTCTCCGGGTTGGAAGGCGCGCCTGCGCGACGAGGACGTCTGGCTGGACACCCTGCTGGAGGAAGAGGTGCGCTTCGACGGCGGCGCCGGCGACGACATGGTGATCGCCGAGACGGAGAACCGCTTCGGCTACGTGCAGAAGCTGGAGGAAGAGCGGGAGCACGCCCGCAAGGTGCGACAGCGCAAGCAGGAGTTGGTCGACACGATCCTTCGCGGGGATGGCACCCTCTTCATCTTCGACGTCAGGGACCTGCGGCTTACCGGGTCCCGCATCGAGCCGGAACGCGTCGAATCGATCAACGAACGGTTGCAGGTTCACACCGGCCCCGTCGAATTCCGCTATGGGGGGACAGTACTGTCATTCAGCGGGATCCCGGTGGTGGAGGACCGTCTGAGCGGCCTCCTCGAAGTGTGCATCCCCAACAGACGCCTGAAGTTCCTCGGTGATGGCGGCGACATGTACATGCCAAGGCCGGCCGAGTTCACCCACGGGTTTGAGCTTGCCGTGGGCGGCGTGCGGGTAATCGCCCGCCGCGGCACCATCCAGCCCATCGAAGGCGCTGTCTACGTCAAGATCAAGCAGTAGCGGGTGACGGCAGGAGGAATCCGGCAAACGGCATCGAAGATTGAACAACCGAAATCAACGGCAACTCGGTTCCTGCCACCCGGCGGTGGCAGGGCGGAAGAGGGAAGGCAGTGCAAATCTGCCGCTGTCCCGCAACTGTGAGCAGGTAGCCGTCGCGCGATGACCACTGGGCCGTGTGCCCGGGAAGGGCGCGGTCAACGGTGATGACCTGTGAGCCAGGAGACCTGCCGGGTTGTCATTCCCAC
>DYIH01000103.1:0-3334 GCA_020723785.1 Thermaerobacter marianensis | reverse complement strand
GCGGAAGCCGATCGGGCCTGTCCCTCTCGCGGGACAGGCCTTTTTCACTGGGGAACCCGTCGGACAACACCGGGTCGGTTTGTCAGGGCATTGCAATCACAAGGGTGGCTGCAAGAGCACGCCCCTTTCTCGAGAGGAGCGGTGACCGATGCACATCATGGAAGGCTTCCTGCCGGTGAGCCATGCGGTTGGTTGGAGCTTGGCCGCGGCGCCCTTCGTCGCCCACAGCGCCGGTGCCATCCGGAGGCAAATGCGGGAACGTCCCGGAAGCAAGCTCCTGATGGGGGCGTCGGGGGGATTCTGCTTCGTCCTCTCCGCCCTGAAACTGCCCTCCGTGACGGGGAGCTGTTCCCATCCCACGGGGACCGGCTTGGGCGCGGTGCTGTTCGGACCGCCGGCGATGACACTGATCGGTTCCATCGTGCTGCTCTTCCAGGCCCTCCTCCTGGCCCACGGTGGCCTGACCACCCTGGGGGCGAACGTATTTTCCATGGCCATCGCGGGGCCGTGGGTGGCGTTTGCGGCCTATAGGCTGGCCCGCCGGGCCGGGGCGTCGCCGGCGGTCGCGATTTTCCTGGCGGCCGCCCTGGGCGACCTGGCGACCTACGTCACGACCTCGGTGCAACTTGCCCTGGCGTTCCCCGATCCGGCCGGCGGGTTCGAGGGCGCCGTCGTCAAGTTCATGACCGTCTTCGCCCTGACCCAGGTTCCCCTCGCCGTGAGCGAAGGGCTGCTCAGCGTGCTCGTCATGAACGCCCTCGCGGCCCACAACCGGCCGGAGTTGCAGGAACTGGGCGTTTTCCCGAAGGAGGGTGTGGCGGGATGAGGTGGCGCAACCTTTTGCTTGTCCTGCTGGTGGCGGCGTTCACGATCGCGCCCCTGCTCCTGCCGTCTTCCGGCCGGGGCGAGCGCTTCCGCGGCGCCGACGAGCAGGCCGAGGCCCTGATCACGCAGATACGCCCGGACTACATCCCGTGGTTTCGCCCCGTCTGGGAGCCGCCCAGCGACGAGGTGGAAAGCCTGCTCTTCGCGGTTCAGGCCGCCCTGGGGGCCGGGCTGATCGGGTACTGCCTGGGGTTTGCCCGCGGCAGGAGCCGGGCCCAGGAGGAGGCGCGCCGGCGTGTATCCGGTTGAACGCTGGGCGTACGCCAATCGCTTGGGCCGGCGCCACCCGGCGGAAAAGCTGGCGCTGGCCGGCGGGATGCTCCTGCTCAGCCTGACGCTGCCTGCCTACCCCGGTGCCATGCTGATCGCCGGCGTGATGGCGGTGGCGGCGGTCGGCGTGGCGGGCATCTCCCCGGCGGCCTACCTGCGGATGCTCCGGGTGCCCGCCGGCTTCGTCCTGGCCGGGGCCGCGGCCATGGCCGTGAGCGTCGCGCCCGGTCGCGACGGTTGGCACGTGGCTCTCTCGCCGGAGGGAGTGGCCGTGGCCGCGTCGACCGCGCTCCGTTCGCTGGCCGCCGTCTGCAGCATGAGCTTCCTGGCCCTGACCACGCCGGTCGCCGAGTTGGTCGGCCTGGCACGCCGGTGGCCGCGGCTCGGGACCGCCGCCGAGGTGGCGCTGTTGGTCCACCGTTTCCTGAACGTGCTGGCCGGGACCCTGACGGCGATGCGGGTGGCCCAGGAGTCCCGCCTTGGGTACGCCTCGCCCCGGCAGGCCTACCGTTCGCTGGCCGCGCTGGCGGCCTGCCTCCTGCCCCGGGCGCTGGACCGGGCCCACCGCCTGGAGAGAGGGCTGGCTGCGCGGGGCTACCAGGGCGGCCTGCCGGTGCTGCCGTCCGCCCGCCGCCCGCTTTCCTTCGCGGCGCTGGCGGGCATCCTGGCCCTGGAACTGGTGGTGGCGGCGCTCGGCGCCTGCCTGGGAGGGCGAGGCGCGTGGCCGATGTGATCCTGGAGGCGCGGGGGGTGGCATACCGTTATCCCGGCGGCGCGCAGGCTCTTCGGGGGATCGACCTGGCGGTCCCTCGCGGCATCCGGCTGGCGGTTCTGGGGGCCAACGGCGCCGGCAAATCGACCCTGCTGCTGCACCTGAACGGCACCCTGCGGCCGGAACGGGGCGCGATCATCCTGGATGGACAGCCCGTGGAGTACAGCCGCCGGGGCCTGCTCCGCTGGCGCCGGCAGGTGGGTCTGGTCTTCCAGGACCCCGACGACCAGCTTTTTTCGGCCACCGTGTATCAGGATGTCTCCTTCGGACCCCTGAACCTCGGCCTGCCGGAACCGGAAGTTAGGGAAAGGGTGGAGGAGGCCCTGCAGGCCCTGGAGATCGCTCACCTGCGGGACCGCCCCACCCACCTGCTCAGCTTCGGGCAGAAGAAGCGGGCGGCCATCGCCGGCATCGTCGCCATGCGCCCCGGCGTCCTGATCCTGGACGAGCCGGCGGCCGGTCTGGACCCCGATGGCGCGGAGCAGCTGCTGGCGCTGCTGGAAAGGCTCCACCGGGCGGGCACCACCCTGATTGTGGCCACTCACGACATGGACCTGGCCTATGGCTGGGCGGACGAGGTGGTCGTCCTCCACGAGGGCGCCGTCCTGCGGCATGGCCGGCCCGAGGTGGTGCTGCGGGACGGGGCCGCCCTCATCTGCGCCCGCCTGCGCATGCCCTGGGTGCTGGAAATCGGGGTGCGGCTCCTTGAGATGGGCTGGATCGCTGATGGGTTCCGCCTCCCCCGGAAGCGTTCGGAGCTGTTGGCCTGCCTTTCCAACCGCGGGTGATGATCGAGACAGAAAGGTTCATGGCGCGGCCGCCGGTTGTGGCGGCGTCCGGTTGCGGGAACCCCGGGTGCGCCGATGAGGCGGGGAAATGCGGTGCGCCCGTGAACGGCGTGGAGAGAGGGAGGCTCCGGTGAACGGCGGCGAAGGGCGGGAGCGTGCGCAGGTGAGCGGTGGGCGGGAGCCTGGGGGTGTGCCGATGCGCGGCGAGGGGCGGGAGCCAGGGGGTGTGCCGGCGGACGGCGGGGTGGAGCCGGGCCTGGTGATGGTCTACACCGGCAACGGCAAGGGCAAGACGACGGCGGCCCTGGGCCTGGCGATGCGCGCCGTGGGGCAGGGGCTGCGGGTGCTCATGCTGCAGTTCATCAAGGGCGGCTGGCGCTACGGCGAGCTGGATTCGGCCAGGCTCCTGCCGAATTTTGAATTGCGCCCCATGGGCCTGGGTTTCACCTGGGACCGGCGGCATGCCCCGGAAGAGCACCGCGCCGCCATCCGCCGCTGCTGGGAGGCGGCCAAGGAGGCCATCCGTTCCGGCGCCTACGACCTGGTCATCCTGGACGAGATGAATAACGTGTTCAACGTGCGGGAGTTTCCCGTCGCGGACGTCCTCCCGCTGGGCGAG
>DYIH01000102.1:4105-6222 GCA_020723785.1 Thermaerobacter marianensis | reverse complement strand
GCGAAGACGAAGATGCCCCACAGGCCGAGGACGACGCTGGGGATGGCGGCCAGCAGCTCGATCAGAGTGGAGACGGGCTGGCGCAGCCACGCCGGGGCCAGTTCCACCAGGAAGACGGCCACCCCGAGGCTCAGGGGAACGGCGAGGACGATGGCCATCAAGGAAGAAACCAGCGTGCCGTAGATGAAGGGCAGGGCTCCAAAGTCGCCGGCCACCGGGTCCCAGTTGCCGCTGACGATGAACCGCCAGCCGAACTGCTCGATGGAAGGCCAGGCCACGCGAATCAGGTCATAGTTCATGTGGATGAAGAGGCCCAGGATCGCCAGGGCCAGGATCAGGACACCGCCCTTGAAAAGGGCGTCCACCGGGTTGACGCCCGCCCGCTCCCGCACCAGGGGCCGGGGAGGCATAGCCGTGGTCGCGGTGGATAGGTCCTTCAGTTGCATCACGGTTCACCTCCGTCCCGCACCGGGGCAGGGAGGTCCATTCCCCCCTGCCCCGATAGGGGCCGTTTTTCGCCAACCCGGCTAGCGGGTGATCGTCACCGCTTGGTCGGCGGCGTTCCAGTCCACCTTGAAGCCCAGGGCCTCGGACACGAAGCGCACGGGGACGAAGGTCCGCCCGTTCCTGATCTCGGCCGGCGCGTCCAGCGTCACGGACCGGCTGTTCTTGGTGGCGGTGCTCTTGTCGATGGTCAGCACGATGGTGCTGCCGCCCAGCCGGATGGTGACCTTACGGGTGGCCGCGTCCCAGTTCACCTGGCCGCCCAGCCCCTCGGTGATCAGCCGCACCGGCACCATCGTCCGGTTGTTCCTGATGAAGGGGGCCGCCTCCAGGGCCTTGCCGCCGCCCCCCACCTCGGCCGCGGTGCTGCCGACGCGCAGGCGCACCCGGCTGCCGCCGGTCGCCGGCACGGCAAGGAGGGACTTGCCCTTGTAGCTGACCAGGCGCACCTTGTCCTCGGCCATCTCGCGGATCTCCGCGGGCAGCGCGGCATACTTCAGGCTCGGGGCGAGCTTCTGGCCGTCGTGGATGGCCCACCACAGGTACCTGACCAGGGCCTTGCCCCTGGCCTCGTCGTCCTGATTCTTGTAGACCAGCAGCCAGGTGAAGCCGGAGATCGGGTAACCGTCCGGCGCGTCGGTGATGGACATGCGCAGGTCCTCGGGGATCTCGCCGGACCTGCGGGCCGCGGCGGCCGCCTCCGTAACCGTCGCCAGGGAGGCCTTGACGAACTTGCCGGCCCGGTTCTTGACGGAGCCGTGGAGCAGCTTGTTCTGCTCGGCGTAGATCAGCTCCACGTAGCCGAGGGAGTAGGGGTTCTGCTTGACCAGGGCGGTGACGCCCTCGTTGCCCTTGCCGCCGAGGCCCGTGGGCCACTTGACGGCGGTGCCGCGGCCGACCTTTTCCTTCCACTCGCCGCTCACCTTGCTCAGGTAGTCGACCCAGATGTAGGTGGTGCCGCTGCCGTCGGAACGGTGGGCGACGATGATGTCCTTGTTCGGCAGGTTCACGCCCGGGTTGAGGGCCGTCAGGCGCGGGTCGTTCCACTTCTTGATCTTGCCCAGGAAGATGTCGGCCAGCACGTCACCTGTGAACTTCAACTCCGCGCTGACGCCCGGCAGGTTGTAGGTGGGCACGACCGCCCCCATGACCGTCGGGATGTGCAGGATCTCACCGGGCGCCTTCTTCAATTGCTCGTCGTTCATCGGCCCGTCGGAGGCGCCGAAGTCCACCGTCTTCTCGGTGATCTGCTTGATGCCGCCGCCGCTGCCGATGGACTGGTAGTTGACGCGAATCCCCGTCTCGTTGCCGAAGACCTCCATCCACTTGGAGTAGATGGGATAGGGGAACGTCGCCCCGGCGCCGTTCAGCATCCGCGCCTCGGCCGCCAGCGCCGCGCCACCCATCCCGGCCAGCAGGGTGAGCCCCACCACCGCCAACACCAGTTTCCGCCACCAACCACGTCCTCGCCGCAACTTTCCCACCTCCGATAGATTTTTCGTTTTCAGCGTAACAAGGCGGCCAAAGTCAATGGTTGACGTTTGTTTTGTTCTTGGTTAAGACGAGGTTAAGCTTGGAAACGGTCCGCGCAAGGGGGTGGCGGCGGGCCTGTT
>DYIH01000102.1:0-4095 GCA_020723785.1 Thermaerobacter marianensis | reverse complement strand
TGGGGGGGAAATGATCTTGGGAGGTCGATCAGAACCCTTTGATCGCCAGGGTCATCGGATGTTCCCACATCAGGTTCAGGTAGAGGGTCTCGCCGTCGGGACTGAACCAGCCGCCGCTGGGCTCGTCGTTATGGCCGATGACGGCAAAGGGGCGCACCTTGCCGTTGGGCTGGGCGACCCAAACGTGGTTGGGGCCGTTGACGAAGCCGCTCCGATCCTCCTGGATGTAAAGGTTGCCGGCCTTGTCGAAGACCAGGTTGTCCGGCATGTTCAGACCGTCCGCGCTGCCGGTGACGAAATCCTCGCTTTGCAGGTTCCTGGGATGAATCTTGATCACCTTGCCCCAGATGCCCTTTCGGTCATCGCCGGTAATGGTCACGTACAGCCAGCCGTCACGGCCGAACTCGGCGTCCTCCGGCCGGTAGAAACCGGTCGCGCCCTTGGCGACGGCCTCGTCCCGGGCGTTGTCGGGGTTTTCGATGCGTATCCAGCGGCGATGCCCGGCGTCCAGGGCGTAGAGCGTGCCCTTGCCGAGGTCGCCGTAGCGGGCCGGCACGAACTTGTAGATGGAACCGGGATTATTGTCGTCGGTCGTGTAGACCTCGCCGGTCCTGGGATCGACGACGGCCGTCTCATGGGCGAACCTGCCCAGGCCGGGGCGCGGATGGGCCTCTCCCGTCACCGGATTGATCTCCCACACATAGCCATCGCTGACCTCTTCACCGACCAGGACGGTGCCCCAGGGGGTCCTGTTGCCGGAGCAGGGGCGGTTCAGGCCGATGACCAGGGTCCTGGCCTCCAAAACGCGATTATCCTCGTCCAGGTGCAGCCGGGTGACCGACCCACGGCCGCCGCCCAGCTCGTGGTTGGTGAGCAGGTAGGCCGTGCCGTCAGGCAGCGGGAAGTAGACGTTCATGTCGGGGCCACCCGGATACGGGTTGCCGTCGGTCATCAGGTCACCGCTCTGCATGATTATGTCGTAGCTGAAACCTTCCGGCAGGTCGATGAGGCCGGCCGGATCGGTGACCGGTGCCCCGTAGGTGCGCGGCGAAGCCTCTCTGTCGTTCTCGCCATGACGGGGCCCGGCCAGGACCTGGGCGCCGCTGGAGAGCAGGGAAGCGCCAAGGGCCAGGGCCAGCGTCCCCACCACAACGTGTTTCCCGAAAAGCATTTTCACCACGTGCTCCCTCCCGTTGACATCGGAATGGTGTTGCGGCGTCACCCGGGTTGACGCAGCTCGATCATCGCATGTGGCCATTAACCCCGCGTGAAAAGCCCGTTAAGCCACCGGTAAGTTTTGGTGAAGGTTCGCACAAGCCGGAAAAGCATTACCCACTCTTCACCCGGCCTTAACGGCGGCACAACCGGGAGTGGATATCATGGTTACCGGCGCCGGGTTGATCCAAACCAGACGGGGAGATGAAGAAGATGCTTGAAATGGGAAGACGGGATTGGATCACGTGGGGAGAAAAAACATCTCAGGTTATGGAGACCGCCCTGTACGCGGCGATCATGGTGCTGTTAGCGGGAGGGGCCGGTCATCTCCTTCTGCAAATCACCCTGGAGATCGGCCGCGGACTGGCCGGCGGACTGGCGGCGGCTCCCCTCGTCCCCGTCCTGAACAAGATCCTCCTGGTGCTAATGCTGGTAGAGATCATGCACACGGTGCAGGCTTCTTTCCTCCACCACCAACCGATCCTGGAACCTTTCCTGGCCATCGGCCTCATCGCCGGCATCCGCCGGATGCTGGTAATCACCGCCGAACAGTCGGGCACTGCCGACACTACCCACTTTTCGATGGTCCTCGGCGAACTGGTCCTGATCACCCTCATGAGCATGGTTTTCCTCGGCGGCCTGTACCTCCTCCGCCGGGGACAGTTGAGCGGCCAGCACCCTCACGCACCTTACGGCAGGAGCGTGAGGGCCGGAACAGAGGAGGGCTTGTAACATCCGAAGTGTTTCCGATCGTAGGTGAAGACCCTGTCCAGGGACAGCCTTTCGCAAACGGCGAAACAGGTGGCGTCGACGAAACCGAACCCGGCGTCCCGATAGCGTTCTTCGATGTCGCGAGCCAGCAGCAGATCGGTCCGACTCAGGTCGATCACCTCGAAGGCCCCCTGGTTGACCGCCTCCCACACCTTGTTCGCGGCATAGGCGCCCAACCGAGCCTCGATGAGCATCCAGCTTTCGGTCAGGACGGGCAGCGTAACGGCCAGGGGCTCCTGGCCGGCCACGGTGGCATAAAAGGCCCTGGCGCCGGCATGATTGGCATCCCGGCGGTCGGTCAGGGCATAGACGGCGCCGGTGTCGACAAGAATCACGGCCGCCGCTCGCCCCGGAGATGTTCCCGCAGGACGGCCTCGGCGTTCTCCGAAACCGCTCCCTCGCCCGGCCCCTCCGCGATGCCCACGAAGGAAAAGTAATCGACGGAACCCCGGCAACGCCCCAGGTACTCGGCAATGGCTTCCCGCACCAACGAGGCCAGGGAACGCCCCATTTCGGCCGCCTTCTTTTTCAGAAAACGGTACTGGTCGTCTTCCAGGTAGAGCATCGTCTTGTGCATACTCATCACCGACATATATTTTACGACATACAGTAAATCGCAGCAAGAGAGGCTGCTCGGAACCCGCTTCCCCCCTTAAGGCGAACGGCGGTCGAACCGCGTCAATATCCGCCACGCCAGCGCCAGGACCAGGAGGTCGTCGGCCCAGCCCAGCGGCGGGAAGAATTCGGGAACCAGGTCGGCCGGCATCACCAGGTAGGCCAGGGCGCCGGCGGCCAGCAACTTGGGCCAGAGCGGCACCCGCGGGTCGGCCAGGAGGCGCGTCACGCGGCCGAGGCCCCAGCCGGCCAACCGGCGGCGCAGGGAAAATCCTTTCGACATGCGTTCAGCCACCCCGTTGTGTACAGATGTTGTTTGATCCGCGACTTTTCGAACCGATCGTTAGGAAACTCCCCCGTCGAGCCCAGGGCCAGGTAACCGCTGACCCCTGGCACCGTTTTCGAAGGGGGTGGTCAGGGCCGGGAAAACGCCTTTCAGCCACCCTTTCAGCCACCCCGCCGCATCGCCATTCGGTGGGGCCCCGGTGACCCCGGCCTGCCACCCACCCTACCGGCCCTCCAGGAGCGGCTTGCCGCCGCTGGTCAGGCCCTTCACCTTGGCCTCGGCCTTCTTCACCACCGTATCGGGAAGAGGCGCGTAGAGCAGGTCCCTGGCGTACTTCTGGCCGTCGTGTATACCCCACCAGAAGAACTCGGCCAGCGCCTTGCCCTTGGCCGCGTCCCTGATCTCCTTCGGCGCCAGCAGGTAGGTGAAGGAGGAAATCGGGTAGGCGCCCTTGCCCGGCGCGTTGACGATGGAGACGCGCAGGTCGTCGGGCATGTTGGCCGCAGCCCCGGCCGCCGCCGCCGTCACGCTGTCCAGCGAGGGCTTGACGAACTCGCCCGCCGCGTTCTTCAGTGAAGCGTAGGGCATCTTGTTCTGTTCGGCGTAGATGAGTTCCACGTACCCGACGGCGCCCGGGGTCTGCCGGACGGCGGCCGACACCCCCTCGTTCCCCTTGCCGCCGATGCCGACCGGCCACTTCACCGCCGTGCCCTTGCCCACCTTGTCCTTCCACCCGGGGCTGACGCTGCTCAGGTAGTCGGTGAACACGAACGTCGTGCCACTGCCGTCGGAGCGGTGGACGACGGCCACGTCCAGGGCGGGCAGCTTGACGCCGGGGTTGGCGGCCGCGATGCGCGGGTCGTTCCACTTCCTGATCCTGCCCAGGAACAGGTCGGCCACCACGTCCGGCGCCAGCTTGAGCTGCGGGTTGCCCTCCAGGTTGTAGGAAATCACCACCGCCCCGAGGACCGTCGGGATATGGACGATCTCCGGGTGCGCCTTGACCTGCTCGTCGGTGAGGGGCGCGTCGCTGGCGCCGAAGTCCACCGTTCCCGCGAAAATCTGCTTCTGCCCTGCGCCCGAGCCGATGGACTGGTAGTTGACGCGCACCCCCTTCTCCCGGCTGTAAACGTCCACCCACTTGGAATAGAGCGGATAGGGGAACGTGGCGCCGGCGCCGCTCAGGCTTACCGCTCCTCCGCGGCCGG
>DYIH01000101.1 GCA_020723785.1 Thermaerobacter marianensis | reverse complement strand
TGGAGCTGGCGGACGGACTCGAACCGACAACCTGCCGCTTACAAGGCGGCTGCTCTGCCTGTTGAGCTACGCCAGCCTTTGCACCGTGCGCGTTGACGGCCAGCCACGAAACCGCACGCATCATATTAGCACATGGGTACCGGCAATGCAACGAAAAAATGCTCACGCCGCGTCTCGAGACAGGGCCAGCACCGCCAGCAGGCCCACCTTGCGCATCTCCTGCAGGTTGGTTTCCAGCCCGGCCAGGAACATCAACAGGATGACGCGCCGGCCTTGGTGGCCACGATAAGCAGCACCGGGAGGTGGGGCTGTTCTGGTTCACCCAACGCGCGACGACTGCATGGTCACCTCACGGGTTTCGAGGTAGCGCTCCAGCTTGCGCTTGACCCGTTGAAGAGCATTGTCGATGGACTTGACGTGGCGATCGAGGCTTTCGGCGATCTCCTGATAGGATTTGCCGTCCAGGTAGGCCATCAGCACCTGCCATTCCAGTTCGCTGAGGATCTCGCCCATGCGCTCCTCGATGTCGCCGAATTCCTCGCGGTTGATGATCAACTCTTCCGGATCGGAAATCCTGGTCCCGGAGATGACATCCATCAGCGTCCGGTCCGAATCCTCGTCATAGATCGGCTTGTTCAGCGAGACGTAAGAATTGAGCGGAATATGTTTCTGCCTGGTCGCCGTCTTGATGGCGGTAATAATCTGCCGGGTCACGCAAAGCTCTGCAAAGGCCCGGAAAGAAGATAGCTTTTCGCTGCGGAAGTCCCGGATCGCCTTGTAGAGACCGATCATCCCTTCCTGAATGATGTCTTCCCGGTCGGCGCCGATCAGAAAATAGGACCGCGCCTTGGCCCGTACAAAATTCTTATATTTCGTGATCAGGTATTCTAGTGCTGAGGTGTCTCCGTTGCGGGCTATCTCGACAATCTGCTCATCCATCAGGTTGTCAAAACTCGGAGAGTAAAAACGAACCTGGGCGTTGATGCTCACTGACCGACTGCCTCCCTCGCCTGGAACCCGTTGTGTGGACCGCGGACGTCCTCTGGTACGACAAGCGACAGAAGCGACAAAAAACGCTATAAAACCCGTGGAAAAGCCCACCTAAATATTACAAACGTAATTATAATCGCATTGTTTTAGGCCCGTCAACCCTGAAAAGCATGATTTCACAAGATGTTCGCGAGTTGCGATTCAACCCCGGCGGCCGGCGGCGCGGCGCTGGCGCTGCGCTTCAAACATGAGGATCGCCCCGGCCACGGCCGCGTTCAGCGAGGCGACCCGCCCGGCCATGGGGATGCGGACGAGAAAGTCGCAGGTTTCACGCACCAACCGCGGCATGCCGCGGCCCTCGCTGCCTACCACCAGGGCCAGCGGGCCTCCGAGGTCGGCTTCGTGGTAGGACGTTTCAGCCCCCGGGTCGGCCCCGCAAACCCAGAGTCCCTCTTTCTTCAACATCTCAATGGTTTGCGAGAGATTGACGGCCTCGGCGACGGGGAGGTGCGCCAGAGCACCGGCCGCAGCCTTGGCCACGGCCGGCGTCAGCCCGGCGGCCCGGTGCCGGGGAATGACGACCCCGTGGGCTCCGGCCGCCTCGGCGCTGCGGATCAGGGAACCGAGGTTCTGTGGATCCTGGATGCCGGCGGCGATCAGCAGGAGCGGCGCCTCGCCGCGCTGCCGGGCCCGGGCCAGCAGGTTGGCGACATCGACGGGCGGCTCCGCCGCCGCCAAGGCGACAACACCTTGGTGCACCCGGGTCCGGGCGCGCCGCTCCAAGTCGGCGGGCGGCACCTCCTCGATCCGGATGCCCTGCTCGCGCGCCAGTCGGATGATCTCCAGCAGCAGGCCGTGCCGTTCCCCCCTGGCCACCAGCAACCGCCGCAGCGGGCGTCCGGCCCGCAGGGCCTCCAGCACCGGGCGCCGGCCCTCGATCTGCGACGGGGCTCCCACCGGCTCCTTTACCCGGCGGGTTGCATGCGCGGTCCCCACCGGGCCTCGGACCCGGCGGGGTGGCGGAGACGGCTTGTCGCGGCCGCCGGCCCCCCTCACCGGACCGACACCGGCTCGGGAAAGAACTCGGCCAGCCAGGGTTCGCGTTCGATCAGCAGTTCGGCCATGCGTCGCACCATGGCCTTGATCTCCCATTGGGCGCCGGGCGTGAAGACGCGCTTGTGATAGATGTCCAGGAGGGAGCGATAATTGAGGGTGGTCACCATGTTGGTTTCGGCCCCGCCGGGCAGGACAAACCGGGCGTCCTCCTTGGGCACGCCCAGGTCGTTGAGGACGTCGTAGGCCTCCTGGATGGTCTGCAGGGTGTCGTTGTAGACCCGCAGGGCTTCGGGGTTGGCCTGGACGCTGGGCGGGACCACCGCGCCGAAGAGCCCGTCGTTCCGGTCGGAGCGCTCGGACACGTACCGCTGGGACTGGACCGAGAAGCTGATGCCCACCCGGTGGCGTGTGTACTGGGCCAGCAGGGTACGGGAAACGCCGGAGACGGCGTAGGTGACGGTACAGTGTTCGATGACGCTATGGTGGTGGGAGTGGAAGATCTTGCGCACCAGCTTCAGCATCTCCTCCTCCGCCGGAGCGCTTTCCCACAACTCACGCGGCGACAGGGTGCTGTAGCAGGTGCGGGCCGCGATCCAGATCACCCTGAGCGGGTCGGCGGTGGTGGCGATGATGCGCACATCCATCCTGCTTCCCTCCACTTGAACAGGATCGGTGCCTCGTGGAACGATGCCTGGAGCGTCAACCATCGCTCCCGAAGGATGTAGCGGTCGACGTCAGCATCGCGGAACAAGGCGCCGACAGTGCTTGACCCTCATGAAAGTTTCCAACGGGGGCCGTGGGGGGTATCCTCCACGGTCACGCCCAACCGGCCCAGGCGGTCGCGGATGAGATCCGACGTCGCCCAGTCCTTGTCGCGCCGCGCCGCCTGGCGCAGTTCCAGGACCAGTTCCAGCAGGCCCTCCACCAGGCGGTTGCCGTTGGCCGATTGCTTCGAGGCCCCGGCCTCCAAGCGGAACCCGAGGACGGCCGCCAGTCCTGCCAGGGTTTCGCTGGCGTCGGCGACAAGCCGCAGCGAGGCCCCCTCGGGCCGGAACCCCGGGTCGTGGGTGAAGCTGTTGGCCGCCTTGGCCAGGTCGAAAAGTGCCGCCAGGGCCAGGGCCGTATTGAAGTCGTCGTCCATGGCCGCTTCGAAGGCGGTCCGGGCCTCGTCGATGGCCGTGCGAAAGAACTTCTCGTCCAGGGACACGGCCGGGCCGGAAGGCACCTGCTGCCACCCGGCGTGCGCCGGCGGCCCGTCCAGGATGTGGCGCAGATGGGCCACCGTGTTGGTAATCCGCTCCCACCCCCGCGCCGCGTCCTCCAGACCCTGCAACGAAAAGTTCAGCGGCTTGCGGTAGTGGGTGGAGAGCATGAAGCAGCGCACCGCCTGGGGCGGGAACCGGTCCAGGATCTCCCTGGCGGTGACGAAGTTCCCCAGGGACTTGGACATCTTCTCCTGATTGATCTGGATCATGCCGTTGTGCAACCAGTACCGGGCAAAGGGGGGCCTGCCGGTGTAGGCCTCCGACTGGGCGATCTCGTTCTCGTGGTGGGGGAAGATCAGGTCGTCGCCGCCGCCGTGAATGTCGAAGCCGTTGCCCAGGTACTTGAGGCTCATGGCCGAGCACTCGATGTGCCAGCCCGGCCGCCCCGGCCCCCACGGGCTGTCCCAGGCCGGCTCTCCCGGCTTGGCCGCCTTCCACAGGGCGAAGTCCATCGGGTGGCGCTTGCGCTCGTCCACCGCCACCCGTGCGCCGGCCTGCATCTCGTCGAGGGAGCGGCAGGAGAGCTTGCCGTAGTCGGCCATGCTCGTAACATCATAATAGACGTCCCCGTCGACGGGATAGGCGGCGCCCTTCTCCACCAGGACGCGCACCATGTCGATGATCTCGGGGATGTGCTCGGTGACCCGGGCATAGCGGTCGACCTGGTCGATGCCCATGACCTCCATGATCTCCAGGTATTCCCGCGTGTAGCGGGCGGCCACCTCGGCGGGAGGCACGCCCTCCTCGTGCGAACGGTTGATGATCTTGTCGTCGATATCGGTGAAGTTCGAAAGGTAGAAGACCTGGTAGCCCCGGTACTTGAAGTAACGGGCGACGACGTCGCCGGTCAGCGCCGGTCGCAGGTGCCCGATGTGGGTGTGGCTGTATGGGGTGGGGCCGCAGAAATACATGGCCACCCGCCCCGGATCACGCGGTATGAACGGTTCCTTCCTGCGGGTGAGCGTGTTGTAGACGTACAGCGCCAAACCCGATCCCCCTAATCGGCGCGTGAAAAGCAACCTTCACGCAACTTCAGCAGCATTGCCGGAGAACGGCCACCGCATAGGCGGCGATGCCCTCGCCCCGCCCGGCGAAGCCCAGCCCCTCGGTCGTCGTCGCCTTGATGTTGACCCGCGCCGGCGGCACCCGCAACGCGGCCGCCAGGCGCTCGCGCATGGCCGGAACATGGCCGGCCAGCCGCGGCCGCTGGGCCACCAGCGTCAGGTCGGCGTTGCCGGGGCGCCAGCCCTCGCGTTCCAGCAGCTCGACCACCCGCTCCAGCAGGCCGATGCTGTCGGCGCCGCGGTACCGCTCGTCCGTGTCGGGGAAGCGCCGCCCGATGTCCCCCAGCCCGGCGGCGCCCAGCAGCGCGTCCATCAGGGCGTGGGTCAGGACATCGGCGTCGGAGTGGCCGGCCAGCCCCTTGTCGAAAGGGATGTCCACACCGCCCAACACGAGCCGCCGCCCCTCGACCAGGGCATGCACATCGTAGCCGAACCCGACCCGCACCGTTGTTACACCCCGCCACGTCCCGGATTCCGCGGGGACCCCCGCTCCTCCCCCGAAGGCGCCGCGCCCGCCGTTGGCGGCTCCGGCCCGCCGGGCCAGAAGCACCTCGGCCAGGATGAAATCGTCCGGGGTCGTGATCTTGATGTTCTCCTCGCGGCCGGGAATCACCTGCACGCGCCCTCCGCTTTTCTCCACCAGCGAGGCCTCGTCCGTGCCCGCGAACCCCGCGGCGCGCGCCCAGGCGATGGCCCGGCGCAGGACGTCGGCGCGGAAGGCCTGAGGCGTCTGGGCGGCAAAACAGGCGCGGCGGTCCGGAGTCTCCCGCACCGCTCCTTCGGGGGCGACGAGCTTGACGGTGTCCTTGACCGGCAGGGCGGCCACCACCGCCCCCCGGCGACGCGCCTCCCGCACGGAAGCCTCGATGAGGTCCACGGGCACGAGGGGGCGGGCGCCGTCGTGGACCAGGACGATCTCCACGTCATCCCCGAGGGCTTCCAGACCGCGAGCCACCGAATCCTGCCGCTCGGCGCCGCCCGGGACGACGGCGGACACCTTGTCGAAAGACTCGTTCGCCAGCAACCGGCGGCAGGCGTCCAGGTCCTCCCGGCCGGCCACCAGAATCACTTCGTCGACGGAAGGGGCGGCTTGGAACGCCGCCAGCGTATGGGCCAGCACAGGGCGGCCGGCCAGCGGGAGGAGGAGCTTGTTAACGGCGGCGCCGACCCGCCGCCCCCGCCCGGCCGCCGGAACGATGGCAGCGACCCTCCCCATCAGGAGTTGGATGCCTGGGCCTTGCCGCCCCGGCCCACACCACCCCAGCGGGTCTCCGGACCGTTGGACCGGGATTCGGCGGGTGCTCCTACTTCAACGTCGCCCGCGACCCCCTTGGGCTTGACGAAGATCATCCTCCCGGCGGCCGTCTGCAGCACGCTGGTGACCTCGACGCCGATCCGGTCGCCGATGTAGCGCTTGCCCCCCTCGACGACGATCATCGTGCCGTCGTCCAGGTATCCGACGCCCTGGCCGGCTTCCTTGCCGTCCTTGATGACCTGGACGACCATCTCCTCGCCTGGCAGGACCGCCGGCTTGACGGCGTTGGCCAGTTCGTTGAGGTTGAGGACCTTGACGCCGTGCAGGCCGGCCACCTTGTTAAGGTTGAAGTCGTTGGTGACGATGCCGGCGTGGAGACGCCGGGCCAGCTTGACCAACTTGACGTCCACCTCGTCGGGGCCGCCCACGTCGCGGTCGTAGATCTCCACCGGCAGCCGCAGCTCCTTTTGCATGGTGTTGAGGATGTCCAACCCCCGGCGCCCCCGGTTGCGTTTGAGAACATCGGTGGAATCGGCGATGTGCCGGAGTTCGTCCAGCACGAACGCCGGCACGATCAGGGTGCCCTCGATGAAACCCGCCT
>DYIH01000100.1 GCA_020723785.1 Thermaerobacter marianensis | reverse complement strand
GATGGACGTCTGGTTCGACTCGGGCTCGAGCCACGCGGCGGTGCTGGAGACGCGGCCGGAACTGGCCTGGCCGGCCGACCTATACCTGGAGGGGAGCGACCAGCACCGCGGCTGGTTCCAGTCCTCGTTGCTGACGGCGGTGGCCACCCGCGGTCGCGCCCCCTACAAGGCGGTGCTGACCCACGGGTTCGTCGTCGACGGCGAGGGGCGCAAGATGTCCAAGTCCCTGGGGAACGTCGTCGAGCCGGAAAAGGTCATCGCCCGGTTCGGCGCCGACATCCTGCGCCTGTGGGTGGCCTCGGCCGACTACACCGGCGACGTGCGCGTCTCCCCGGACATCCTCAAGCAGCTGGCCGAGGTCTACCGCAAGATCCGCAACACCCTGCGGTTTTTGCTGGGCAACCTCTACGACTTCGACCCGGCGAACGACGCGGTCGAGGTCGCGGGGTTGCTGGAGATCGACCGTTGGGCGCTGCACCGCACCGCGGAGGTGCTGGAGCGGGTGGGCCGGGCTTACGAGGACCACGCCTACCACCTGGCCTACCGGGGGGTGCACGATTTTTGCGTGACCGACCTGTCGGGCTTCTACCTCGACGTGCTCAAGGACCGGCTGTACACCGCCGGGCCGTCGTCGCCCGAGCGGCGGTCGGCCCAGACGGCGCTGTACGGGATCGCCCGGGTGCTGACGGCGGCCGTCGCGCCCATCCTGCCCCATACGGCGGAGGAGGTCTGGGGCTGCCTGCCCAGGCGGGCGGGTGACCCGGCCAGCGTGCACCTGCTGCTCTGGCCCGAGGCGCCGGCGGCGTGGCGGGACGCGGCCCTGGCGGCGCGGTGGGAGCCGCTCCTGGAGGTGCGCGGCGAGGTGCTGCGCGCCCTGGAGCAGGCCCGCCAGGCCGGCGTGATCGGCGGGTCGACGGAGGCGGCGGTGACGCTGCGCGTCGCTCCCGACCTGGCGGCGCGGTTGGAACCGTTCCGCGGGCAGTTGGCCGACCTGTTCATCGTTTCCCGGGCCGCGCTGGAGGCGGGGGCGTTGGGCCAGGCCGTGGAGGTGGCGGTGACGCGAGCCGCCGGGGGGAAGTGCCCCCGCTGCTGGAAGTACTGCGAGACGGTGGGGTGCGACGCCCGGCATCCGGATCTGTGCGGGCGGTGCGCCGAGACGGTGGAGGCGTACTTCGCGAGCGTGGGGTGAAAACGGTGGGGGTGGGGTGAATGCGGTCGAACCCCGGTGGGCCGATCATCCTCCTGCTGGTCGCGGCAGCCGTCATACTGGTGGCTTGCGGCCGCAACGACGGCAGGAGACGACCGGAAAATGGGCATCCGACATCCCCTGGACCCGAGGCGACCGCCTCGACTCCAAAGCCGATCCAGCCCGCACCGGCCGCCGCGTCCGCGCCGCCAACGCCGGAACCGGTTTCCGGCCAGGCGGGGGGGCTCAGCCCAATCAAGGTAACGGTCGAAGTGAGCGGGGATCCGGGGATCCGGCTGGCGCCCTATCTCGTTCCCGCTGTCACGCCCCGGCCGATGACCTTGGTGATTCGTTTCAGCGGGCCGGTGGACCGTCCGGCCATGGAGACGGCTCTATTGAATGGCCTTCAGGCATCGGAAGGTGTCCGGACCAAGGCGGTGGTGGAGTGGCGAGGCGAGACGGAGGCCCGGTTGCGGATCACGGAATTGACGGCGGATCGCTCCGGATATCTGAACCTATCCGTTGCTGAGGCCAGGGATCGCGATGGACTGCTGATGGTCATGGAACCCTTCAGACTCGCGGTGGTTCATGGGCGGGCCGTGGTCTGGCGTGTCCCCCTTCAACCAGGAGGGGAGGCTCAAAAGGTCCTGGATTTGGACGAGCCGCTGCTGCCGCTGGCCGTCAGCCCGGACGGCGGAACGGTGCTCGTCGGGCGTATCGGCAGCCACGCAAGCGACTCCTGGGAAGGGATTCCCTACCTCTACGACGTGAAATCAGGAAACAGGGTCGTTGGTACGGGCATCATCGATCTGCAGGCTCGCGCCGGGTTTGATGGCCGCTCGGGGGAGGTGTGGTTCAACGGTCCGTTCCGGGTGAGTCGTCTCACGGCGGAAGGCCGGGTGGTGGCCGATTACAAGAAGAAGCTGGAGGCGCTTGTGGGAGGCGGCACGATCCTGGTCCCCCGGGTGACGGGTGACGGCCGCCGCGTCGCCGCCTTCCGAATGAAGAATCCCCAGGATACCGCGGCCGATCTGGTGATCTACGACGGCGATGAGCAATCGCTCAAAATCTTTTCAGGTGTCGGGCGCCCCTACACGAATCCCGAGTTCGGCCCGTTTATCAGCCTTCTGGAGTGGTCGCCCGACGGACGGTACCTGCTTTATGACCGCGAGACGAGCCAGGACCCTGAGAAAATCGCATTGGAGTGCTACGTGTTGGATTCCACGACAGGACGGACCCAGCGGGTCGGGCTATCCTGCTCCGACGGCCTCTGGTCTCCGAAAGGCGACGCCCTGTGGCTGGACGGCGTCGGCGTCGTACGGCCGGACGGGGAGATGGTGCTCAAGATCGAGGGGTATTGGGATCGCGCCTACTGGTCGCCCGACGGCTCCCGCCTGTTGCTGGGCGACGCCGTCTGGGACGTGGCGTCGGCGGAGCGCACCCGGGTGCCGTTGCCGGAGGAGGCTGCCGGCAAGGCCTACCCCCTGGGCTGGGCGGCGGACGGCGGCAGCGTTTTCTTCGGGCTGGCGGAGCGAGCGGAATGATCCGGCGTCGGGTTCACTCAGGACGACGGAAGCCGGGGCTTGGCGGCGGAGGCTCCGCAGGGCGGCGGACACGGTAAGGCCGGTGGCGATGCCGTCGTCGACGACCACGACCACCTTCTGGGGCGCCAGGTCGTCGGGCGCCAGGCGCAGGCGGCGGGCCAGTTCGTCGTTCATGACCAGCACGCCGCCGGGGGCGACGGCGGCCAGGGCCAGTTCGGGGTTGAAGGGCGCGCCGACCTTGCGGGCGACGATGACGTCCAGGGGCCAGCCGAGGGCTTCGGCGACCGGGCGCGCGACCACGACGCCGCCGCGGGGGATGCCCAGGACGGCGCCGGCCCGGCCGCGCGGTGCGCGAATTATTCACCCAGACAGGGTTTGACCGAATAAAGGAGATTCCTTTGTGGTGGTGGTCGGCATGGCGCTACTTTTTCGGGCGTAGGAAACCGGCTTGACCCGCCGACGTGTCCCCCGGCGCCGGCCGCAGCAAACCCTGCTGGGCCAGGACGTGGCGGAGCATGTCGCTGTAGGCGGTCGAGAGGCGCTGCCAGAGGTGGGGCGGGACGTCGTAGGGATCGAAGGCCGAGGCCAGGTTGGCGAAGGCGTGGCGCATCGGCAGGGTGGCGTCCTTGGACCGCCGGAGCCAGGCCTCGGGGTCTGGCAGCGGGCGGGCGGCCGGGCGGTTGACCGGTTCGGGCTTGCGTACCATCGCGTGTCCTCCTCGCGGGCGGCCGGCGCTTACTCCGCGCTATCGCCGGGCTGTTCATCAGGTTCCCGCGGCCGGGGCGGGCCTATGCTGGAATCTTTGCCCTCGCGGCGGCGGCTCCGTTACAATGGAGCAGGGCGAAAAGGCCGGGAGCGACCGGGCAGGGAGGTGATCCGGGTGGACGAGCGCCGGGAGTGGCGGCGGGTGCTGGAGGCCGAGCTGCGGGAACGGTTCCCGGAGATGCTGCGGCGGCTCCCGACCCTGGCCGAGATGGCGCGGGTCAAGGCCTGGTTGGTGGTTACACGGAACGCGACCCGCGATTACGTCGACTTCTGCGCCCTGGCCGAAAAGCTCGGAGAAAGGCTGGTCGATGCGCTTCGTCCGCTGTACGAACTCTACCCCCAGGGCAACGGGGAAACGGTGACCCGGCAACTGTGCAAACAATTGGCGGAGCCCAGGCCTTACGATCTGGACGGATGCGACCTGAGTCAATACCGTGGGATACAACCGCCCTGGAACGACTGGGATCAGGTCAAGGACTATTGCGTCCGGTTTTCGCGGGTGATTGCCGAAAAGATTCTGGGCTTGTGAAGGGGAGGCGGAAGCGATGCGGCATCGTCACATCCGGGAGGGCTACGAGGACACGGTGGCCGCCGTGGAGGACGTCCTGGCGCGCGGGACCGTGGACGACTGGCGTGAACTGGCGGCGCGCATCCGAGCCGATCCGGACGGCCCGGCGGCCCGGGCGCTTCAGGTGGTGTTGGACCACGTCCCCATGTACGGGACGACGGCGATCTGGCGGGATTTCCTGGCGCGGGTCCGGGCGGACAGGCCGGCCTGATCCCGCAGACCCAAAAGGAGGGATCGTGGGTGGCCATCGACATCGGCAGCGAGGCGCCGGACTTCACCCTGCCGGCGACTCGGGTGGGGACGTTCTCCCTGGGGGCGCAGCGGGGTCGGCACAACGTCGTCGTCATCTTCTACCCCAAGGACAACACCCCCGGCTGAAACAGGCAGCTCAGCGCCGCGCGGGACGCGGCCGAGGAGTACGCCCGGCGGGACGCCGTCGTGGTGGGGGTCAACCCCGGCAGCCTCAAGTCGCACGAGAACTGGTCGGAGAAGTTCGGGTTCGAGTTTCCGATCGCCGTGGACGCCGACCGGTCGGTGGCGGCGGCCTACGGCGCCCTCAAGGAGAACGGGATGAGCATCCAGCGGTCGGTGTTCATCGTGGACAAGCAGGGCATCGTTCGATATGCGAAGCAGGGGATGCCGTCCACCGAGGAACTGCTGGCGGCACTGGACGCCATCCGTTAGACCCGTTCACGCCGGCCGTACCCGGATGGCGGGATAGGCTCGCCCGATCAGGGCCAGCAGCCGTACCGCCCGGTCCCGGTAGGTATGCTTCTGGTGGACGAGCTGTTGGCCGGCTCGGGCGATCGCCTGCCGTTTGTCCGGCCGGGTGAGGTAGTGGTCCACGATGGCCGGCGTTTCCCAGGCGCTGGCGGTGACGGCCAGGTGCCGGCCGGGCGCGAAGACCCGTTCGACGGCCGGGGTCTTCAGGGTCAGCAGGAAGCCGCCCGAACCCAGGATGTCGAAGGTGAGCTGGGTAAGGTGCAGCGGGCTGTTCTGCAGCCCGAGCACGATGGCGGCGGAATTGTAGACGGCGGCCGTCTCTTCGTAGGGAAGCGGCCCGCGCACGGCCTGGCGGGGGATGGACAGACCCATGGCGCGGGCCAGTTCCGGCCAGCCGTCCCCCACAGCGCGAGCCGGTAGCCGCGGTTCAGGAGCGGCTGGAGGAGCACCCGCACGGCCTGGTGGCGGAAGGCGACCGCCTGTCGAGCGACCCCCTCAAGGGCGCCGGCGTAGGCGTTGCCGACCACGGCCACGTCGCAGGCGTATTCCGGCCGTCCGGGTACAGAGCGATGCAGGAGGGGGTTGCAGGCGAAGTCCAGGTGCTCGGCCGGCACTCCCCGCCTGCGGTACTGGACGGCCGTCTCCGGGCAGATGGTCAGGACCAGGTGCGACGCGTCGCGGCCGGCACCTACGGCCGCTGCTCGGCGGCCACGCCGGTCACTCCGCGACCCAGGTTGTGCGACAGGCTCTTCACAGGCGGTTTTTTCCCCGGCGCACGTCCCATACTACATGCTGAGGTGGTGCCGGCATGTTTTCATTCCCGGCGCTGGGCAGGTTGCAGCCGCCGGGCGTCCGTCCGGTCCGGGGCCGCGCCCGCGTCGATCGACTGACCAAGCATCTCGTCAGCCGCCTGCGTCCCGGTGAGATCGCTGTCATCGATCACCCGGATCTTGACGAGGTGGCTGCTTGCGCGCTCCTGGAACGCCGGGTCCGGGCCGTTCTCAACGCCAGTTCCAGCATCAGCGCCCGCTTCCCCAACGCCGGACCCGAGCGGCTGCTGGAGGCCGGCGTGGCGGTCCTGGACGGTCTGGGGCGGCAGTTCCTGGAGACGGTCAAAGAAGGGGATCTGTTGGAAATCCGGGACGACCTGGTGTTCAAGGACGGGGCGGTGCTGGCGCGAGGCTCCCGCCTGACGCTGCCGCTGGTGGCTGGCCGAATGGCCAGTCTGCGCGGCAACCTGGCTCCCGTGCTGGGGCGATTCCTGCGCAATACCCTGGAGTATGCCGAAAAGGAAGCGGCCGGCTTTCTGCAGCCGATGGCGGTGCCGGAGCTGCGAAGCCGCATGGCGGGCCGCCACGCCCTGGTCGTCGTGCGGGGCCGTCACTACAAGAAAGACCTGCGCGCCATCAGGGGGTACATCCGCGACGAGCGGCCGGTGCTCATCGGCGTGGATGGCGGAGCCGACGCCC
>DYIH01000099.1 GCA_020723785.1 Thermaerobacter marianensis | reverse complement strand
ACCAGGAGGCGGCTTCAGTTTTCAAAGGTCATTTCACTTCATTACAGGAATGCTTCAGTTCACCCTGGCCCTCGTCGGGCGGGTGCTCCTCCGGCAGGCGGTCGGCGCCCTGCGCCGGCGGGGCCTGAACCGCTGCCGCGTCCTGGTGGTGGGCAGCGGGGAGGTGGCGGAGGACTTCGCCGCCCAGGTGCTGGCCCACCCCGAGTGGGGCGTCGATCTGGCCGGCTTCCTCAACGGCCAGGACAAGAGGGAGGTCCTGGGCCACCCGGTCCTGGGGCCGGTCCACTGGCTGCCCGGCATCCTGGCCAGCGAGGTGGTCGACGAGGTGGTCATCGCCCTGCCGGGGGCCAGCCTGACCGAGATCGGCCACTGGGTCTCCGTCTGCGAGGAGCAGGGCAAGGCGGTCCACGTGGCGGCCGGCGCCGTCATCCCCACCCGCCATTCCACCCGCCGGGCGGCGGAGATCGCCGGTCTGCCGGTGGTCAGCTTCCTGCCCGGCCCGGCCGAGTCGCTGCAACTGGCGGTCAAGCGGCTGATCGACGTGGCGGGCGCCGCCGTCCTCCTCCTGCTGGCCGCGCCGTTCATGCTGGCCATCGCCGCGGCCGTCAAGCTCGATTCCCCCGGCCCGGTCTTCTTCGTCCAGGAACGGGTCGGCCTGCAGGGGCGGCGCTTCAGGATGATCAAGTTCCGCAGCATGGTGGCCGACGCGGAGGCGCGGCTACGCGAGGTGACCGCCCTCAACGAGATGAGCGGCCCGGTCTTCAAGGCGCGTCGCGACCCGCGGGTGACGCGCGTCGGGCGCTTCCTGCGGCGGACGAGCCTGGACGAGCTGCCGCAGCTCTGGAACGTCCTCAAGGGCGAGATGAGCCTCGTCGGCCCGCGCCCGCCCCTGCCCCGCGAGGTGGCCCGGTACGACGCGCACCAGCGGCGGCGGCTCAGCGTCAAGCCCGGCCTGACCTGCCTCTGGCAGGTCAGCGGGCGCAACAACGTGCCCTTCGAGCGGTGGGTGGAGCTGGACCTGGAGTACATAGACCGCTGGAACCTATGGCTGGACTTGAAGATCCTGGCCCGCACCCTGCCCGCGGTGCTGGGCATGACGGGGATGTAGCAGGCGGTCCCACCATCGACGCGGGGGTGTGTGACTTGGACAACGCGAGGGAACGCGCGGCGGCGGACGAAACGACCCACTACGGAGATGACGGCTATGAGCAGCATGATGGCGAGGGGCACGAGGAGGTTTGAGGCAGCGGGGTAACCGTCCCTTAGTCATCTTGAATAACAAAGCATGGTTAGACGAAGGGAGGTGATAATGATGCCGTGGTTTGGTTATCTGCATGTGGATTCGGGCGGAAGCTACACTGTTTCCACCAGTAATGGACAGGGGAGCATCTGCGTGCCCGACACGGGGTACGTCGTCTTTGGTGTAGATCCGGTGACCATCTCTCTTCCGGAGGAGGGCGACTATCCGTTGAACCTTACCGACGGAACGAGTGGTTTCTCCAGTTCTGGAGGGAAGCTGGTTGAAAAATCCTCAGCAACTTCTTAAAGAAAGGAGGAAAACGGACGTGAGCGAGACTGAAGTGCAGGAGAAGGCCGGCGTGAGCCGGCGGCGGTTGTTGAAGATGGCGGCGTACAGCGTGCCGGCCATGTCGTTGCTGAATGTGGCTTCGGTGGCCAGGGCCCAGGGGCACTCTCCACATTTATGCGACGAGCCCATCGGTTTTGGGCTGCTGCGCGACATTTACGATAACCCGAGATGGCGGCATCCCTGGGTGCAGTGCTGCATCATCGAGCAGCCCTGTCACCACGAAAACAATGATCGGTGGTACCCTATCTCGAACGATCCCACGTTCTCGGCTCGTTGGGCCGGTAACCTGATCATCCGGGAGTCGGGGAATTACGGGATTCGCATCCGCGGGGCCGATTTCGTCGCGGGGAGTCTTTTTGTGACCTCCTCGTTTACTTACCACACTTTCGGCAGCGCCGGCATGGACGTTTATCTGGAGTGCGGCCAGCACCTGCTGGACTTGGTGTACAGCCATTACACCAATGACATGAACAGCCTCTCATGGGTCTGCCTGGAATGGAGAACGCCGTGGAGTTCGAGCTGGGTGCCGGTGCCGGCCACTGAGCTGGGTCATATGTGGTGAGGGAAAGAGAGACAGGGGGAGTGGGCGTGACGGCGGCGTCGGTGAGCGTCGGAGGAAGGGGCGGTGAACGTTGGTGCGCTGGGCCGGCTACCTGAACGTGGCGGCGGACGGGGTGTACGGGCTGGCGGCCTTTGGCGCCGATGCCGTCATCGAGGCCGCCGGCCAGGCCTGGCCCTTCGGGGACGAGGCGGTGGAGGTGGCGCTGCAAGGCGGGCTGGCCTATGCCGTCAACGTGGTGACGAGCGCCGGCGAGCCGGTTGCCGCCCTGCGCTGGCGCCCGCCCGATGCCGCGGACTGGCAGACGGTGCCCGCGGAGCGGCTGCAGACCCTGGCGGTGATGTGACGTGGCGGAAAGCGGTCGGGGAGGGACGGGCCCGGCGCCGCCGCAGACCGGGCTGAGCCGGCGGCGGTTGCTGCAGTTGGCCGCCTACGGCGCGCGGGGGGTCACCCTGCTCGGTGTCTCCGCCGCGGCGCGGGCTTCCGGCCATTCGGCGCCGCCATGCGCCTGCCAAGGCTCCGGGCTGCTCGGCGCTTATTACTACGGCAACGCCGGCGCACCCGGCTGGCCGAAGCACCGGCCGGACGAAACGCGCACCGACGGCCCGGTCTGCTTCTCCGGCGCCGCCGGGTGGCCGGGGGCGGCCGTCGCCACCCCCTTCAGCGTCCGCTGGGTGGGCCGGCTCTGCCTGGCGCAGGGCGGGGAATACCGGCTGCGGCTGGCCGTGGATGCGGCCCCCGGCACCCAGGGATGGTGGCTGATCAGTCTGCCGGTCGGCAAAGGCAAGCATCGCTGGCGGCGGTTTGCGGCCAGTGAGGAGGCGGTGCTCTCGCTGGACGTGCCGCCCGGCGACTGCCCCGCCTATGACCTGGACATCGGCTATCACTTTACGAGCAGCCGGGACACGCCGCATGTCTGCTTCCAGTGGCGGCGCGGCGCCTCCGATCCCTGGCTGCCGGTGCCGGCGAAGAACCTGTCGGCGGGTTGAGCGGGGCGGGCCACGGAAGCCGCGCCGCGGGCGGCGCCCGCCGGGCGCCGGTCGGATAACCGGAGGGCGCCTCGCGAAGCGGCACGCCGCCGGCGAGGGCCGGGGAAGCATCGGGGTTAAAAAGGTTGTGGCGAACGGTGGTGGAGGATGAACGGCGCGGCGGCAACGGCGGCGGACAAGATGGCGGGGCGCCTGCGGGCGGTGGGCCGGGAGCGGGCCGTTGGCTTGGCCCGCCGGGGCACCCTGGCCCTGCTGGACGAGGGGCTGGCCAGCGGTGCTAACTTGGTACTAAGCCTCGTGCTGGCCCGCTGGCTGGCCCCTCAGGAGTACGGTTTTTTTGCACTGCTCTATTACGGGATCGCTACGGGATGTGTGAGCTTCTATAACGCCTTGGTGTTGCAGCCCATGATGGTGTTGGGACCGGCGCGGCACGCCGGACACCTGCCCCTTTACCTGCACCTGCTTGCGCGGTGGCAGCGGGCGGCCATGTTGCTGATTTTCCTGGTGATCGCCCTGGGAGGGCTGGCTTACGGAACGTGGGCTGGGGACGCGACCATCACCGGGAGTCTGTCCGGGCTGGCCGTGGGCCTGCCGGGGCTCATTTATATGCAGTATATTCGCCGCCTCTGCTACCTCCGGCGCCGGCCTGAAGCCGCGGCGAGGCGGGGGCTGGTCTATCTGGCCCTGCTAGCCGCCGGGGCGGCTTTGCTGGCTGCCCTACGGTTGGTCCATCCCGGCACGATCCTGCTGGTCATGGGCCTGGCCGGGTTTGGTTCCGGCCTGGCTGCGGGGCGGTACGTGGGTAGGCCGGACGGCGCGGCCACGGCGGGGGACGCACCCAGCGCACTGGGATGGGCGGAAGGGCTGGGGGGGGAACAGTCCAGGCTGGTGCTCAAGGAGCTGTGGGGCTACGGCCGGTGGGTGGCCGGGGCCAACCTGGCCGGATGGGCGGCCCAGAGTCTCCCATACTTCTTTAGCAGCGGCCTCCTGGGCCTGGCAGGGACGGGCGCTTTTCAGGCGGCCCAGAACTTGGTCAAGCCCCTGCCCCACGTCAACACCTCCTTCCGCATGCTGACCCTGCCGTCCTGGTCGGAGCGCTGGGGGAGGCGGGGGAGCCGGGCCGTGGTGCCGCAGGTAGTCCGCTGGGCCCTGCTCCTGGGCGGGGCGGCGCTGGCCTACGCCGTGACCGTGGCCCTGGTCGGACCTCGCCTGTTCGAGGGGGTATACCACGGCCGCTATGCCTTTGAGTTGCTCCTGGTGGGCCCGCTCCTTCTGGGGATGGCCTGCCAATCCGTGACCGCTGCTTTCATGACCGGCCTGCAGGCCATCCAACTGCCCCAGGTCGGGGTGAAGGCCCAACTGGTGGCGGTGGTGGTCGGCGTGGCCCTTGGACCGCTGATGGTCAAGGCCTGGGGGGTGACCGGGCTCGGTTCATGGGTGGCTTTACAGTCCGCAGCCCAGTTGTCCGTAGTGGTTCTGGTCTTCCGCAAGGAAGCGCGCCGCGCCGGCCGCTGAGTGAGCGCAGATGAGCGGGGTGGTGTACCGGGGTGCGCAGCCCGGCCGCGAACCGGCAGGTGAAAGGATGGATGATGGGGTGGGAGTATTCCGTGGCCGGTTTCATGACCGTTGTATTGATCGGGCTCACGGGCATCGGCGGGGGAGTCATCATGGCTCCGGTGTTGTTCTACCTGTGCATCACCCCCACGTTGGTGGACTCCGACTCGGTCTACGGCATCGTCACCAAGTGGATCGGCACCTGGCGTCACGCCACGGCGGCCTGTGTCAGGTGGGAGTGGGTTCGGGCGGCAGTCGTCGTAGCCTTGCCGGCCGCCTGGGCGGGGAGCGCCGAGGTCTACCGCTTCCGGGTAGGGGCGAGGATGTCCAAATGGTGATGCGCTATTTTCACGGACAACCTGGACATCATTTCGATCTCCAGTCGAGGTCCGTTGTGCTGTATGTATCTGTGTGTGTCGAAGAAGTCGGCCAGCCGCCAGTGATCGATGTCGCCTGCCCAGGGGGCGCGGCCGCGCATCCGGCGCAGACCCGTGAAGGTCGCCTCCCGGTTCATCATCTGGCGCAATTGATTTCCACCGCCTCCCGCTTGCTGCGGGTGCCGGTGAGGCTCGTGGCTCGGGCAAGAGTTTGTCGTCGATGACGATGCTGATATGTCCCATACGGGATTTCTCCTCCTGTACTGAATCATACACCTGTGGGCCATGAATGTTGAGGGCAAAATCTGAGGTTGTATTCGGGAGGCAAAAGCATGGCTTTAGACAACAGCAACCGAACACAACGCGGCTTCACCCTCTGGATGACGGGCCTCTCCGGGGCCGGCAAGAGCACCATCGCCGACATCCTCGTGCCGGAACTGGCGCGGCGGGGCCTGCGGGTGGAGCACCTGGACGGCGACGTGGTGCGCCGGGGGCTGTGCCGGGACCTGGGTTTTTCCGCCGAGGACCGGATGCGGAACATCGAGCGGGTGGCCTTCGTGGCCAAGATGCTCTCGCGCCACGGGGTCGCCGTCGTCGCCTCCTTCATCTCGCCCTACCAGGCGATGCGCGACCACTGCCGGCGGGAGATCGCGGACTTCGTCGAGGTCTACGTCCGCTGCCCCTTGGCGGTCTGCGCCGCCCGGGACGTCAAGGGCCTCTATAAGAAGGCCCTGGCCGGCCAAATCCCGGCTTTCACCGGCATCTCCGACCCCTTCGAAGAGCCGGCGGCGCCGGAGATCGTCGTCGACACCGACCGGGAGACGCCCGAGGAGAGCGCCGGCCGCATCCTGCGCTGGCTGGAGGAGCGGGGCTACGTCCCGGCCGCGGTCCGGCCCGCCGGGGAGACGGCGCGGGAGGCGGCCGCGGCAGCGGCCCCGGTCGCCGTCGCGGTCCACGGCCTGCAGACTGTCCCGGCCGGGAAACGCGATACCTCGTCCGGCAACGGGCGGAGCCACCCGGCCGCCCCAGAGGGGGCCGGCGGCTCCGGGACGCCCGCCGCGGGCTTGGACGAAGCCTCCGTCCTCGGCCCGATCCCGCCCCACGGCGGCCGCCTCGTCAACCGCGAGCTGGCCGGCGAGGAACGGGAGGAGGCCCTGGCCCGGGCGCGGGAGATGCGCCGCCTTGTCCTCTCGGAAAAGGAAGCGGCCGACCTG
>DYIH01000098.1 GCA_020723785.1 Thermaerobacter marianensis | reverse complement strand
AGGGCCGACTGGCCGTTTCCCATGTCGGCGCGGAGGTCGGCGATCTCCTCGCGCAGGGCCGACTGCCCCGACTGCAGGTCGTCCAGCCGGCGATTCATCGATTCCAGGTACTCGCGCAGTTCAGGATCCACGCCGAACACCTCCCCTCTCACAATTTCTACATACATTACCACAATCCTGCGCACCATCTTACATCGGGTCCGCCCCCCCCTACCGCCGCCGACCCTGTACCGCTGCCGACCTGTCACCGGCGCCCAAAACCGCTATAATAGGAGGAGATTTTTCAACCCCACCCAAGCCACGGTTTCGGTGGGGACCCGGACAGGACACGGGAGGCCGTTGACCGCCGTGCAACCGATGACCGCCGCCGACATCCGGCGCGCCTTTCTCGAATTCTTCCGCGAGCGGGGACATGCCGTCGTGCCCAGTTCGTCGCTGGTGCCCGCCGATGACCCGACGCTGCTCTTCACCAACGCCGGCATGGTCCAGTTCAAGGACGTCTTCACCGGCAAGGCGGAGGCGCCCTACACCCGCGCCGCCAGCGCGCAGAAGTGCGTCCGGGCCGGCGGCAAGCACAACGACCTGGAGAACGTCGGCAAGACGGCCCGGCACCACACCTTCTTCGAGATGCTGGGCAACTTCTCCTTCGGCGACTACTTCAAGCGCGAGGCCATCGGCTACGCCTGGACCTTCCTGACCGACGTGTTGGGCCTGCCCAGGGATCGCCTGTACGCCACCATCTACAAGGACGACGACGAGGCCTTCGCCCTGTGGCGGGAGGTGGCCGGCGTGCCGGCGGAGCGCATCGTCCGCCTGGGGGAGAAGGATAACTTCTGGGCCATGGGCGACACCGGCCCCTGCGGCCCCTGCAGCGAGATCGTCATCGACCGGGGCGGGCACCTGCGCTGCGACGCGCCCGAGTGCTTCATCGGCGAATGTGACTGCGACCGCTGGCTGGAGATCTGGAACCTGGTCTTCATGCAGTACGAGCGGAGCGCCGGCGGCGCGCTGACGCCCCTGCCCAGGCCGAGCATCGACACCGGCATGGGCCTGGAGCGCATCGCCTCGGTGCTGCAGGGCGTGGCCACCAACTTCGACACGGACCTCTTCACGCCCTACATCCGCCAGGTGGAGGAGATGACCGGGCGGCGCTGCGCGCCGGGACCCGAGGGCTTCCCCTTCCGGGTCATCGCCGACCACGCCCGGGCCTGCGCCTTCCTGATCGGCGACGGCGTCCTGCCCTCGAACGAAGGGCGCGGCTACGTCCTGCGCCGCATCCTGCGCCGGGCGGTGCGCTTCGGCCGGGTACTGGGCCTGGACGCGCCCTTCCTGCACCGGCTGGCGCCGACCGTGGCCGAGGTGATGGGCGACGCCTACCCCGAGGTGCGGGAGCGGCTGGACCTGGTTCAGCGGGTGATCCGCGGCGAGGAGGAGCGCTTCCACCAGACCCTGGACCAGGGGATGCGCCTGCTCGGCGAGATCACCGACCGGATGCGCCGGGAGGGCCGCCGGGTCCTGAGCGGCGACGAGGCCTTCCTGTTGTACGATACCTTCGGCTTTCCCCTCGACCTCCTGCAGGACGTCTGCGAGGAGGAGGGGCTGGAACTGGACCGGGCCGGCTTCGAGGAGGCCATGGAGGCCCAGCGGCGGCGGGCCCGGGCCGACCGGGAGGAGAAGGGGGAAGGCCTGGCCGGGGTGGATCTGGGCCGGGCCCTGGCCGGGCTGGAGCCAACCCGCTTCGTCGGGTATGAGCGGCTGGCATCCCCGGCCCGTGTGCTGGCCGTCGCGCGGGGCGAGGAGCGGGTCGGCGAGGCGGCGGCCGGCCAGGAGGTGGCGGTGGTCCTCGACGAGACGCCGTTCTACGCCGAGAGCGGCGGCCAGGTGGGGGACGCCGGCTGGCTGGAGGCGCCCGGCTTGCGGGTGGCCGTCAGCGACACCAAACCCTTCGGCCGCGGCCTGACCCTGCACCTGGGCCGGGTGGAGGAGGGCGTGCTGGCCGAGGGGCGGACGGTGACCGCCCGGGTGGACGCCGCCCGGCGCGCCGCGACCGCCCGCAACCACAGCGCGACCCACCTGCTGCACAAGGCCCTCAAGGTCGTCCTGGGCGAGCACGTCAACCAGGCGGGATCGCTGGTGGCGCCGGACCGGCTGCGCTTCGACTTCACCCACTTCGGCGCCCTGACGCCCGAGGAACTCCGCCGCGTCGAGGCGCTGGTCAACGAGGAGATCCTGGCCGCCCTGCCGGTGGAGACGGAGGTCATGGCCCTGGACGCGGCCCGCGCCCGGGGGGCCATGGCCCTCTTCGGCGAGAAGTACGGCGACGAGGTGCGCGTCGTGCGGATGGGCGACTTCAGCCTGGAACTCTGCGGCGGCACCCACCTGCGCAACACGGCCGAGGCCGGCCTGTTCAAGATCGTGTCGGAGGAGAGCGTCGGCGCCGGCGTGCGCCGCATCGAGGCCGTGACCGGCATGAGCGTCCTCGCGTATCTCTGGCGGGAGGAGGAGGCTCTCAGGCAGGCGGCGGCCGCCTTAAAAGGCCGGCCGGAGGAGGTGCCGGCCCGCATCGAGGAACTCATCGAGCGTTTGCGCCGGCAGGAGCGGGAGATCGCCGAGTTGCAATCGCGGCTGGCCCGCAACCAGGGGGAGGAACTGCTGGCATCGGCGCGCGAGGTGGCAGGTGTCAGGGTGGTGGTCGGCGAGGCGCCGGTGGCCGACCCCGACGCCCTGCGCGAGTTGGGCGATTTCCTGCGCGACCGGCTGGGCTCCGGCGTGGTCATCCTCGGCGCCCGGCAGAACGGCAAGGCCCTGCTTCTGGCCATGGTCACCCGCGACCTGGTGGAGCGGGGCCTGCACGCCGGCAGGATCGTCGGTGAGGCGGCGCGGGTGGCCGGCGGCGGCGGCGGCGGCCGGCCGGACATGGCCCAGGCCGGGGGCAGGTCGCCGGAGAAGCTGGCCGAGGCGCTGGCGGCCGGCGTCGACGCCGTCCGGCGCCAGATGGACGGCTGACGCAATAACGCTGGCGGCCGCTACGGATACCGCGGACGGCGCATAGGCTGTCCGACCGTTCCATAAGCTACGGCCAGTCCCGGGGTCCCCGCCTCGTCGCTGATGCGGTGGGCTGGGAGTGCCGGATCGAGGTGTGGCCATGATCCCCCTGCGGGACAACATCCCATCCCGTCGCTTCCCGGTGATGAACACCGCGTTGATCATTATCAACGTGTTGGTGTTCTTCTACGAGTTGTCACTGTCCCAACCGGAACTGGAAGCCCTGTTCTTCCGTTTCGGCGTCGTCCCGGAACGCGTCGCCGAGGCGCTGCCTTCCCTCTCCCCGGGCGACTACCGGCCGCTCTTCACCGCCATGTTCCTGCACGGAGGCTGGCTGCACATCATCGGCAACATGGTGTTCCTGTGGGTATTCGGCGATAACGTCGAGGACCTGATGGGCCCCGGACGCTATCTGGGATTCTACCTCTTGGCCGGGGCCGTGGCCAATCTGACCCATGTTTTCGTCGCCCCGGGGTCCGGCGTGCCGACCATCGGGGCCAGCGGCGCCGTGGCGGCGGTCCTGGGGGCCTATTTCGTGAATTTTGCCTACGCCCGGGTGCTGACCCTGGTGCCCCTCGGTATCTTTCTGACGACCGTCGAACTGCCGGCGGCCTTTTTCCTCGTGATCTGGTTCCTTCTCCAGCTGGTCAGCGGGGTGGCCGCCCTGGGCGTCCCCAACATGGCGGCCTCCAGCGTCGCATGGTGGGCCCACATCGGCGGGTTCGTCGCCGGCGCCGTGCTCGTCTACTTTTTCCGCGAACGGCGCCACGTCCGGTGACGGCCGTGCGCATCATGGGACTGGATGTGGGGGATAAGAGAATCGGGGTGGCGCTCTCCGACGAACTGGGCCTGACGGCCCAGGGGCTGACGGTCCTGCGGCGCCGGGGCCTGGATGCCGACCTGGCGGCTCTGAGGGAACTGGCCGGCGCCCACGGGGTGGCCTGCGTCGTCGTCGGCCTCCCCCGGAACCTTGACGGCTCCCTGGGGCCGCAGGGGGAGAAGGTTCTGGCTTTTGTCGACCGGCTGGCCAGGGAACTCGGACTGCCCGTGGAGACCTGGGACGAGCGCCTGACCACCCGGGCGGCGGAACGGGCGCTGATCGCCGGCGACCTCAGCCGCGCCCGGCGCCGGCAGGTGGTGGACAAGGTGGCCGCCACCCTGATCCTGCAGGGCTACCTGGATGCCGGCCGCGCACGCCGGCAGCCCTGGTCGGGGTGAGCGTCCGCGACGCCGCCTTCCGAAACGATCCGTTTAGCTTGACCATTTCACTCCAAAGGGTGGAGTAATACACGTGGTAGGAGCGCGGAGCGAAGGCGGCGCTCGCTCACGAGACGGCGGTCGCTCCCTTGACGCCTGCCACCCCCTGGAATACAATAACGTAGTTATATCACGGAAAGAGGTGGTCCAGGTGTCCGAGCAGGAGCGGGAAGGCGAATTTGTGGTGTTGACCGACGAGAACGGCGAGTCCCATGAGTTCGAGGTCATCGATGTCATCAACGTGGAAGGCAAGGACTACGCCATCCTGGCCGAACCCGGGGAGGAAGAAGAAGCCTTCGTCCTGCGCATGGAGTCCGACGAGCAGGGCAACGACATCTTGGTCGACATCGACGACGACGAGGAATGGGAGCGTGTCGCCCAGGCCTGGGAGGATTTCCAGGACGAGGAGGATTCGGACGAGGAAGAGGACTGGGAGACCGACGAGGACGAGGATGACCACGACGAGGACGACGAGGATGACGAAGACGACGAACGCGATGAGCGGCGCTACCGTTGAACGTTGGCCCTGACCCGGTACCGCCGCCATGGACGCCGCCGTGCCGCAGAGCCCGCCGCCCATGCCGCCGCAAAAGGAGACTGCCGGCGACATGCGCCGCCGTACCGGACTCCTGCTCGGACTGTTCGCCGCCGTTGCCGCGCTCCTGGCGCTTAGCGCCGCTTTCTTCTACACAATCCTGAGTGCGCCCATGGAGGTCGGCAGCGACCGTCAGGTGTTGGTCGACGTGCCGCGAGGGGCGTCCACGGCGGACATCGCCGCGATCCTTGAGAACAAGGGCCTCGTCAAGAACCGCGTAGTTTTCCTGCTCCTCGCCCGCTGGAGCGGGGCCGACGGCCGGTTGCGGGCCGGCCGGTACCGGCTCACCCCCGCGATGACGCCCCGGGAGATCCTGGCGGAACTCGAGCGCGGCGGGGAAACCCTCACCCGCTCCTTCACCATCCCCGAAGGGTTTACCGTTGAGGACATCATCAAGCTGCTGGCTCGCCGGGGGCTGGCGCCCGAGGATGATCTGCGCCGGGCCTTCAACGACCCCACCCTCGCGGCCGACTTCCTGCCCGCGGAAGGAACGCCGGAGCGGGCCGGCCTCCGCTACGCCCTGGAGGGCTACCTCTTCCCCGACACCTACCAGGTAGGCCCGGAGGCGTCGGCCCGGGACATCGCCGTCCGGTTGGTCGAGCGCTTCCGTTTGGTTTTCAACGAACAACTCCGCGCGCGTGCCCGCGAATTGGGTCTTACCGTACACCAGGCGGTGACACTGGCCTCCATCGTCGAACGGGAGGCGCGGGTTCCGGCGGAACGCCCGCTCATCGCCGGCGTCTACTGGAATCGGCTGCGCCTGGGGATGCGGCTGGACGCCGACCCGACGGTGCGCTACGCCCTGGGCAAGTTCCGCGGCCCGCTGTTATACCGCGACCTGGAGGCGGATTCACCGTTCAACACCTACCGGCGTACCGGCCTGCCCCCGGGCCCCATCGCCTCCCCGGGGGAAGCCGCCATCCGCGCCGCCCTCTACCCGGCCGACACGCCCCACCTGTACTTCGTCGCTCGGGGCGACGGCAGCCACATCTTCGCCCGCACCCTCGCCGAGCACAATCGGAACGTAGCCCGCATGGGCGGCCGCTAGGCGCCTGGCGCCTCTCTATTTTGGTTGGCGCCCCCGCCGGTCGCTCAGTCGGGCGGCCCCCCGCCTGGGCGCGACCAGCTTTATTAACCACAATTATATTCCAGGGCTGCGAACCCTTGCCGCGCAAGGCTTGCGTGACTCATGACAACCCTATCTCAATGGAGGTGTGGGTCCGGTTGGCGGCCAGCGCCGCGTTGGCCTTGATCCTCGTCCCTTCCAGGCCCACCAGGCCCACCTTGACCAGGCCGGCCTCCGCGCACAACTTGAGCACTTGCGTGTCAAGTCCATCTGGCACACGGCGTCCATCACGAACCACGCCACGTCGTCTTCCGGTAGCCATTCCTTCAAGCTCGGCGGCATCAGGTACATTTGGTCCC
>DYIH01000097.1 GCA_020723785.1 Thermaerobacter marianensis | reverse complement strand
CCGATATCGGTCATCAGTTCTTCGATCAGGGTATTCAGGCCCTTGCCGCGGACGGCCATGATCTCCAGCAACAGCAGTCCGCAGAGGAGGCCATCCCGCTCGGGGATGTGGTTCTTGACGCCGATGCCGCCGCTCTCCTCCCCGCCGATGAGGACGTCCTCCTTGAGAGCGAGTTCACAAACGTACTTGAAGCCGACCGGCATCTTGTGCAGCTTGAGCCCGTAGCGGGCGGCCAGCTTGTCGACCATCTGGGTGACTGCGAAGGTCTTGACGACCGAGCCGGTCCAGCCCCGGTCCTCCACCAGGTGTCGCAGGAGCAGGGCGAAGATCTGCTGGGAATCGACGAACCGCCCGCTGCGGTCCACGGCGCCGATGCGGTCGCCGTCGCCGTCCAGGGCCAGGCCGGCGTCGGCGCCGGACGTGCGCACCGCTTCGACCAGTGCGCCCAGGTTCCTGGGGATCGGCTCGGGGTTGATGCCCGGAAACGCCGGGTTGACCTCGTGACGGACCTCGACCACGTCCACCCCGGCCTCGCGCAGGAGGCCCGACAGGTAGCCCTGCCCGGCGCCGTACATGGCGTCCACCGCGACCTTGCAGCCCATGCGCGCGATGCGCTCCAGGTCGACCAGACGCCGCAACTGTCCGGCATACGCGGGCCAGGGGTCGAACTGGTGGATGCCCCCGCCGGCCGACGCGGCGTGGAAGTCGATGACGCGCGGCTGCTTGCCCGCCCGGCGGTTGTGGGCCATCTCCGTCTCCACCGCCTGGGTGATGGCCGGCAGGGCGGAGCCGCCGTAGTCGGCCTTGATCTTGAAGCCGTTGTACTCCGGCGGGTTGTGGCTGGCGGTGATCATCACCGCGCCGGACGCCTTCCGCTCCTTCACCGCCCAGGAAACGGCGGGGGTGGGCGCGAAGCGCGACGCCAGGTGGGCGGCGATGCCGTTGGCCGCCGCCACCCGCGCCACCTCCCGGGCGAACCGCTCCGAAAGGAAGCGCGTGTCGTAGCCGACGACGATCGACCCCTTGCCCACCAGCCCGTTGTGTTTGAGGTAGTCGCAGTAGCCCTGGGTGACCTCCCGCACGCTGTCGAAGGTGAATTCTTCCGCGATGACGGCGCGCCAGCCGTCGGTTCCGAACTGTATCCGTGACCGGCTCATGCTTTGTTGTCATGCCTCCCGTCAACACCAGCGGTCGTTGCGGCCCCGCAACCTTCTCCCCAACCCGGCGGGTGCGCTGGGGGCCACGATCCCATTACACAATGGGAAGAGTGTTTGACAGGGAACGCCTATCTCCTTCCCCACCAGGTAATTAGATGCATCGGGGAACGAAAAAAAGCCGCGCCGTCGGCGGCTGGACGAGGTTGATACCAGGATATATCTTACTCACCGGCGGCCGTCGAGGATCGGCCCGCCGTGATCCATCCCGACCGCGGCCCCGTGCAGGTAGGCGATCGCCCCGGCCTCCCCCCGCGCGAGCCGGCCGGCCTCGATACCGAGGTCCCGGAGCAGGGATTCCAACGCCACCGCGTTCTCCCCGTCGATGCGCAGGATCTCCTCCACCAGGCCGGCCAGCTCCCGGCGCGGGAAGGGCCGCCGGCCGGCGCCGGCCACCGCCTGCAGCGTCTCGAACAGCCGCGTCCGCTCGGCCATCAGGTCGAGGAACAGGTCGGTCCGGCCCTGCTGGAGGGCCTCCTTCTGCCGGCGGGCCAGGTCGAGCAGGCGGTGCAGGAGTTCGGCCTGGACAGGTGTCGAGGCTGGGTCCCGCTTTTCGACGGCCATCGGCACACCGCCCTCAGACCGCCCGCAGCGGCTGGGGCTGGGCCGCTTTGACGCAGGCCTCCGCCCAGCCCTCGCGCAGGGTCGAGGTGATCTCGATCACGTCGCGGAGCTTCTGGGGGTCTTTCTTGAGGTTGGCTTCCACCAGGTGATTCTGCAGGAAGTCGTAGAGTCGGTCCAGGTTCTGGGCCACCTCGCCGGCATCCATGCGGAGCGATACCTGCAGCTCGGTGATGATGGCCTGGGCGCGGAGGATGTTGCGGTGGGTCTCCTCGATCTTCTTTTGGTTACAGGCCTCGATGGCGCGGTTGCAAAACTTGATGATGCCATCGTAGCACATCAGGATGAGCTTCTCCGGCGGTGTGGTGCTGATTTGCGCAGCCATGAATTTTTCATAGGGGTTGTCCATCGGGGCCACGGGCTGGGTCCACTCCTTCCCTGGAATCGCGGGGATCATCGTCCGTGAAGGATCCCTTGCCCTATTCTTATCGATCAGGGGGCGGCATCCGTTTAGAACCGAAAGACCCCGCCGATCGATCCCGGCGGGGCCCTTGTGCATGCCATCGTGCCGCCCCTGCCAAGCTCGCCATGGCGAACTCATCAAAGCTACCGTGGACAACGGGAGCGGACGCAGATTTCTCGAAGCCGGTCCACAACCGCGCCCACCTCGTCTTCGGTCATGCGCGTGTGGAACGGCAGCGCCAGGGTGCGGCGGGCCACGTCTTCGCAGACGGGGAAGTCGCCCGGCTGGTGCCCGAACCGCTCACGGTAGAAGGGCTGGAGATGGATGGGGCTGAAGTAGGCCCGGCACTGGATCCCGGCACCCTGCAGCGCGGCCATCACCCGGTCCCGGTCGATGCCCCGGTCGAGGAGGACGACGTAGACGAACCAGCTCATCCCGACCTCGGGCGGCCACGTCATCGTCCGCACCCCCGGTACGCCGGCCAGCAGCTCGTGATAGCGGGCGGCCACCCGCGCCCGCGCCGCCAGGATCTCGTCCACGCGCTGCATCTGGGCCACGCCGAGGGCGGCGCTCAGCTCGTCCAGGCGGTAGTTGTAGCCCAGCCGCTCGTGGTCGAGCCAGCCGCCGCTCTCGCCCCGCCCCTGGTTGCGCATGCTGCGGCAGGCGCGGGCCAGGTCGTCGTCGTCGGTGACGATCATCCCGCCCTCCCCGGTGGTGATCTGCTTGTTGGGGTAGAAGGCGAAGACCCCGGCCCGGCCGAAGGTTCCGGCGTGCCGGCCCCGCCAGGTGCCGCCCAGGGCCTCGCAGGCGTCCTCCAGCACCGCCAGGCCGCGGCGCCGGGCGATGTCCAGGATGGCGTCCATGTCACAGGCCTGGCCGAAGACGTGGACGGGCAGGATGGCGCGGGTCCGCGGCGTGACGGCGGCCTCGATGCGCCCGGGGTCGATGTTCCACGTCGCCGGGTCGATGTCGACGAAGACGGGACGGGCGCCCTCGAAGAGCAGGCAGTTGCTGGAGGCCACGAAGCTGAAGGGGGTGGTGATGACCTCGTCGCCCGGTCCCAGGCCCAGGACGCGGACGCAGAGGTGCAGCCCCGCCGTGCCGCTGGAAACGGCCACGGCGTGTCTCGCCCCCACGTATTCCGCCACCCGCCGCTCGAACTCCGGCGCCATCGGCCCCAGGCTGAGCTGGCCCGAGCGCAGCACCTCCAGCACCAGCCGTTCCTCGTCGGGGCCGATGTCCGGGCGGGAGAGGGGGATGGTCTGAACTTGCCGGGTCACGTCACGACCTCCTAGATCACGCGTGCGGGCACCCCGACGGCCACCACCCGGTCGGGCAGGTCGCGGACGACCACGGCGCCGGCCCCTACGATGCAGTCGGCCCCGATCCGCACCCCGGGGATGACCCGGGCGCCGGCCCCGATCTGGCTGCGGTCGGCAACGGTCACGCCGCCGCACAACACGGCACCGGGCGACACGTGCACGCCGTCCCCCAGCCGGTTGTCATGTTCCACAACGGCTGCGGTATTTATGATCGCATGGCGCCCTATGACGGCATCCGGGTTGATCACCGCCCCGGAGGCAACAACCGTACCTTCCCCCAGGCGGGCCGAGGGCGCCACCATCGCGCGCGGGTGGATGGCGACGTGAAACCCGTAACCCAATGCAGCGGCTTTTCCCGCCAAGGCCAGCCGCGCCCGGTTGTCACCGACCGCCACCAGGCACCAGTCCACGCCTTCATCCCGCAAGGCGGCAAGCCGGTCGAGACCGCCCAGGACGGGTAGGTCGAGAACGCTCCGACCCCACGTCGCGGGATCGTCGTCCAGGCAGCCGACCATTTCGTAAGAACCCATCCGCAAAACGACGTCCGCCACCACCTTGGCGTGACCGCCGGCGCCGATCAGGACCATCCGCTCACGACCCGAGCCTCTCATTGCCAAACCAAGCCCTTTCGTAACAGCCGGTCATCCAGGGGCACGTCGGCCAGGAATCCCGCAACGCGCGGCGCGGCTCGGCCATCACCGTATGGATTGCGCCGCCGGGAGACGAGGCGGCGGAACTCTTCGTCCTCCAGGGCGCGCCGGACGGCGGCGACGATCGCGTTGCGGTCGTGGCCCACGTCGATGACGTTGTCCCCCCGCTCCCGTCCCGCCTGCCGGGCGCCGATGTTGATCGCCGGCGTTCCCAGGCTGGGCGCCTCGATGATCCCGCTGGAGGAGTTGCCGACCAGGGCCGCCGCCTCTTTCAGCAGGCTCAGGTAATCCCGCAGGCTGGGAAAGGCGCGGATGTGCGGCTCGCTGTAGCGGCGGATGACCTCGACCATCGCCCCGCTGCCGGCGTCGGCGTTGGGATGGACCAGCACCGTCGGCAGGCCGAGGGCCGCCAACGCCTCCATCGTCTCCACCATCTGTTCGCCGGCCCGTTCCGCCTCGGCGGTCACCGGATGCTGAACGGCCAAAAGCCAAGGGCGGTCCGGATCCATCCCATAGCGGTCGGCAAGCTCCCGCCTGGACCGTAAGGGCGTCTGCAGGGCGGCATCCAAACCCGGCGCCCCGACGACGCGCACCCGCCACGGGTCCTCCCCCTGCCGCAGCAAGCGTTCGGCGCTGGCTTCGGTGGCGGCCAGGTGCAGGTGGGCGAAGCTGGTGATCGCCCAGCGGACGGCGTCGTCCACCATGCCGCCGCAGGTCACCTCACCACCGTGGAGGTGGGCGACGGGAATGTTCAGGTGAACGGCGGCGATGGCGGCGGCCAGCGGCTCGCCCCGGTCGCCGAGCACCAGCGCCATGTCCGGCCGCAGCGCCTCAAGGGCCTGGGCCATCCCGATCAGCCCGACGCCGAGGGACTTGGCCATGGCGCCGCCCGTGTCGCCGGAGAGCAGCATGTCCACGCGGGCGGCGATGGGGAACCCGTCCTCCTCGATCTCCCGCACGGTCAGGCCGAACTCCGGCGAAAGGTGCATGCCCGTCACCAGCACCCCCAGCTCCAGCGCCGGGTGGGCCTGGATGGCCCTGAACACCGGGCGCAGGATGCCGTACTCCGCCCGCGTCCCCGTCACCGCCAGGATGCGTCGCACGGCCCCGTCCCTCCCGCCACCGACACCTTGTCCCACGTCAAAACCTCGTCCGGCGCGATGTCGACCCGCGCCCGCCGCCCGACGACCCGGTCCCGTTCCCCCGGCGGGATGCCGGTCCCTGGCCGTTTGATCGCCAGCGCCTCCGGGCGGATCACCGCCCCGGCGGGGATCGCCTCCCGCGCCACCAGGCTCTTGCGCGCCACCACCCGCGTCTCCATTTCGCAGGGCGCCGGCCGCTTGACCCCGTCGCCCAGGGCGGCCTCCACCCGGCGCACCGCGTCGACCATGGCCCGGAACTCGCCCGGCTCCAGCGAGGCCCGGTGGTCCGGCCCCGGCAGGCCGCGGTCCAGGGTGAGGTGTTTCTCGATGGCGCAGGCCCCCAGGGCGACGGCGGCCAGGGCGATCTCGATCCCCGGCGTGTGGTCCGAATACCCCACCGGCAGGCCGAACCGTTCATGCAGGGTTACCATGGCCCGCAGGTTCACCTGGTCGAAGGGCGTCGGGTAGCTGGAGGTGCAGTGCAGCAACAACAGCTCCGCCGGCCCTTCGTCCCGTACGGCGGACACCGCCGCCGCCACCTCCTCCAACGTCGCCATCCCCGTCGAGAGCAGAACCGGCTTGCCGCGGCGGGTGACGGCCCGGAGAAAGGGCAGGTTGGTCAGGTCGCCGGAACCGATCTTGTAGGCCGGGACGTCCAAACGATCCAGGAGTTCGAGGCTTTTCTCATCGAAAGGCGTGGAAAGGAAGAGGATCCCCCTTTCCCGGCAGCGGGCCTGGATCCGCTCGAAATCCCCGGCGGAAAGCTCCAGGCGGCGCAGCATCTCCACCTGGCCCTCGCCCGCGCCGGTCGCCGCCGCCTGGTAGGCCGCCTTGGGCGCCGCCGCGCTGGCCAGCGCCTCGGCCCGGAAGGTCTGGAACTTCACGGCGTCGGCCCCGGCGTCGGCCGCGGCGTCGACGAGCCGCAGGGCCAGGTCCAGCCGGCCGTTGTGGTTGACCCCCGCCTCGGCGATGACGAAGA
>DYIH01000096.1:3199-6344 GCA_020723785.1 Thermaerobacter marianensis | reverse complement strand
GGCCCGGCCGCCACACGTGCCCGCGCCTCGGGAGAATAACGTTCCGCCGTATCCCCTGGCTGATCTGCGACGCTCATGACTCATCCTCTTCCAGTTTGACGATCTCCCGTGCCGCCCGCTCCAGCCGGTCCATGACGGCCAGCCCGAGACCACGGCGTGGTATCCCCTCCGCCAGGATGACCTCGATCCCGCTCCGGTCCAGGTCACGCAGCGAGGCGAAGAGGGCCGCCGCGGCCCTCTCCGGATCCCGCCGGCTGCCCAGGATGACCACGCGTTCCCCTGGGTAGCGGTCCCGGCTCTCCTCCGCGGCAAGGACGGCCACCGACCGGCCCGCCGCCCGCAGGACGGCGGCCCGCCGCCGGATTTCCGCGCCGACCTGTTCCGCCGGCCCCTCCACCAGTACGAGGTATGCCCGCGGCGCGTAATGCGTGTACTTCAGGCCCGGCGAACGGGCCGGGCCGGCCTCGCTCCCCGCGCCGATGACCAGGGCGGGGATCACCCGCCGCAGATCCTCCGGCGGAAGACCACCCGGGCGGAGAACGGCCGGCGGCTCAACCGTCAGGTCCACAACAGTCGATTCCACGCCCACCCCCGATGGTCCTCCGTCGAGGACGGCGTCGATGCGACCGGCCAGATCCTCCAGGACGTCCTCGGCCCGGGTGGGGCTGGGCCGGCCCGAACGGTTGGCGCTCGGGGCGGCGAGCGGCCGCCCCACGGCGGCGATGAGCGCCAGGGCCACGGGGTGGGCCGCACAGCGCACGGCCACCGTGTTCAGCCCGGCCGTTACCTCGTCGGGAACCGCCGGCTGCCGGGGCAGGACAAGCGTCAGCGGGCCGGGCCAGAATTCCCTCATCAGTGCCCCGGCCTCGGCGGGCACCTCCCGAACCACCTGTCCGAGCATCTCCGGCCCGGACACGTGCAGGATCAGAGGATTGTCGGCCGGCCGCCCCTTGGCCGCGAAGATGCGTCGCACCGCCGCCGGGTTGAGCCCGTCCGCCCCGAGCCCGTACACCGTTTCGGTAGGGAAGGCCACCAGTCCGCCATCGCGGAGTACGGCCGCCGCCAGGTCCACCGCCCCCGGCTCGGCGGCGTCCAGAACCAGGGTGCCCGCCGCTTCGCGCCCGCTACCTTTCATCACTTTTAACTCCCCGGGCGAATCCGAATCATTGTCCCACACGGCTATGGCGGCCGCGCGCCGAAGGAGCCCGCCCCATGACGACCCGGTCATGCCCGGCGAAGTCGCGCCGCGCTCCGATCTCCACCAGGCCCGCCGCCTTGAACAAGCCGGCGACGGCTGCCGCCTGGCCGGCACCCACCTCCACCAGCAGCCACCCACCCGGCCGCAGGAAGAGTCGCGCCGCCGCGGCGATCCGGCGGTAGAAGGCCAGCCCACCCTCCCCGGCCACCAGCGCCTCCCGCGGCTCGTGCAGCCGCACCTCGGGCTGCAGCCAGGCCAATTCCCCCTCCGCCACGTACGGCGGGTTGGAAACCACGCCCGCCAGGGCGCCTGTAAGGCCGGCCGCCGCCAGGGGGTTCCACAGGTCCCCCTCGTGGAAGCGGATCCGTTCCACCACCCCGTGGCGCCGCGCGTTCTCCACCGCGACGGCCAGGGCGCCGGGCGAGACGTCGACGGCGTGCACCACCGCCCCCGGCAGTTCCAGGGCCATGGTCACGGCCAGGACGCCGCTTCCCGTCCCCAGGTCGGCCAGCACCAGGGGCCCCTCCACCCCGGCCAGACGGCGCACCGCCTCTTCGACGAGAACCTCCGTCTCCGGCCTCGGGATTAGCACATTCTTATTGACATAAAATTGACGCGAATAAAACTCGGCCTCGCCGGTCAGGTATTGCAGCGGCTCCCGTCGCTTCCCCCGCCGCACCACCAGCCGGTGGAACGCCGCCACCTGCGCCGGCGTCAAGGGCCGCTCCGGGTGGACCGGTATCTCCTCGGGACGCAGCCCCGTGCAGTGCGCCAGCAGCACCCTCGCCTCCAGGCGGCTGGCTGGAATACCCCGCGCCGCCAAGTAGGCGTCCGCCCGATCCAGGCAGCGGCCCACCGCCGCCCCGCCACGCGCCATGCCGCGACCGCCCGCGGCGTCGCCGCCACCGCCCGCCGCACGCCCGCCGCCCCGAACCGTTCCGCCACCAGCCGCCCCCAGGCCTGTGCTCATCGCTACTCCGTCTTCGCCAGGGCCTCCGCCTCGAAGTGGCTGAGCAGGCCGTCGATCAGCTCGTCGATGTCGCCGTCCAGTATGAGGTCCAGCTTATAAAGCGACAGGCCGATACGGTGGTCCGTCACCCGCCCCTGAGGGAAGTTGTAGGTGCGTATCTTCTCGCTCCGCTCCCCGGTCCCCACCTGGGCTCGCCGCTCCGCCGCCTGCTCCGCCGCCTGCTGCTCGATCGCCAGGTCGTAGAGCTTGGCGCGCAGGATCTTCATCGCCCGGTCCCGGTTCTTGTGCTGGGAACGCTCGTCCTGGCACGATACGACGATCCCCGTCGGCAGGTGGGTGACGCGTACGGCCGACTCCGTCTTGTTGACGTGCTGGCCGCCGGCGCCTCCCGACCGATAGGTGTCGATCTGCAGGTCCTCCGGGCGGATCTCCACGTCGACCTCGTCGACCTCCGGCAGCACCGCCACGGTAGCCGTCGAAGTATGGATGCGCCCGGCAGCTTCCGTCTCCGGCACCCGCTGCACGCGGTGCACGCCGCTCTCGTACTTCAGGCGGCTGTATGCGCCACGTCCCTGGATGCCGAAGACGACCTCCTTGAACCCACCGATGCCGGTCTCGTTCGCGCTCATCATCTCGATCCGCCACCCCTGGCGCTCGGCGAACCGGCCGTACATTCGATACAGGTCGGCGGCGAACAGGGCGGCCTCGTCCCCCCCGGCCCCGGCCCGGATCTCCATGATGACGTTCTTCTCGTCCCGCGGGTCGCGTCGAATGATCAGCCGCTTCAGCTCCGCCTGCAGCTTGGCCAGCCGCTGGGCCTCCCGCTCCGCCTCCGCCCGCAGCCAATCGCGCTCCGTCTCGTCCCGCGCCTCGCTCAGCATGGACCGGGCCGCCGCCAGGTCGGACTCCGCCTGGCGCACTTCGCGGATCTTCTGAACGACCTCCTCCAATCGGGCGTGCTCCTTGACACACTCCCG
>DYIH01000096.1:0-3189 GCA_020723785.1 Thermaerobacter marianensis | reverse complement strand
AGACGGCCTGGTCCCCGATCACCCGCGGATCGCTCAGGCGCTGCGACAGCTCCTCATACCGCTCTTCGATCTCCCGCAGTTTCCCTTCCATGCACCATCACCCGCCTACGCCGAAACCGGCTGCGGCCGCTTCTCCAGGGTCGCTTCCAGGGCGGCGATGGCCACCTCGAGCTGGCCGTCGTCCGGCTCCCGCGTGGTCAGCTTCTGGAACCACAGCCCCGGCGCGATGAACGGCCGCAGCCATACCGGACACCCGCCCCGGCTGCGCCGCCCCGCCAGGCGGATCGCCTCATAGGCCAGGCCGGCCACCACCGGGAAGAAGCCCAGGCGCACCGCCAGCCGCTCCCAGAGGTTCGGCCAGCCGGTGAAGGCGAACAGGAACACGCTGATCAGGGCCAGCAGCAGGAGGAAGCTCGTCCCGCACCGCGGGTGCAGCGTCGAGTAGCGGCGGGCACGCTCCACCGTCAGATCGTCGCCGGCCTCCCAGGCGTGGATCACCTTGTGTTCGGCGCCGTGGTACTGCAGCACCCGCCGGATATCGGGCAGCAGCGAGATGCCGACGATGTACGCGGCCAGGATACCCAGGCGCACCAGCCCCTCCAGCAGGTTCAACGTGAAACTGGCCTTGACCGCCGATTCCAGGTAGTGGATCAGCCAGGTGGGCAGGACCACGAAGAGGCCCACCGCCAGCACCACGGACACCGCCATCGTCAGGCTCATCTGCCCCCTGGTCAGCTGCTCCCCTTCATCCTCAACGGCCTGGTTGGCCGAATACATCAGCGCGTCGATGCCCAGGGCCAATGCCTCGGCGACAGCCACGGTGCCGCGGACGAAGGGCAGCTTCAGGATGGGCCACCGCTCCCCCCAGGGAACGGCCTCCTGCTGGCGCACGACGATCGAATTGTCGGGCCGCCGCACCGCCACGGCCGTCCTCCGTGGCCCGCGCATCATTACGCCCTCGATGACCGCCTGACCGCCCACGCTTACCCCCGCCGGATTATCGTATCCGGTGGTAAGCCCCAAACCTGACCGCCTTTCGCCCACTCCCATCACCTCGCTACGGGAAGAAGCACAAAAAGCAGAGCCCCCGGCTCTGCTCCGGCACCACAGCGCGTGGAATCGGCCCGCCTGCGGCCGGTTTTGACGCGCCCACCCAGTACTTCGGCTACTCCGCGGCCGCTCCCACCGGCTCCAGGGCCTCGGACCGTTCCCGCGCCTCCGCCTTCTCCCGTGCCGCGGCTGCCTTCCGTTCCCGCTCCTCCTGGGCACGCTGGTACTTCTTCATGAACCGCTCCACCCGGCCGCCGGTATCGACAAGCTTCTGCTTGCCCGTATAGAACGGATGGCACGCCGAGCAAATATCGACCCTCAGGGCCGGCTTGGTCGAACCGGTCTCGTACACGGCGCCGCAGGCGCAGGTCACCTTGGCCCTGTAATATTCCGGGTGCAACCCTGGTTTCAAGCGAATCCCTCTTCCCGGCGAATCGTTGTCTGGAACAGAGGAATTATAACCTACCGGGCTTCCTTTTTCAACATATCGAAGAACTCCTGGTTGCTCCGCGTCTTGGACAGGCGGTCGATGAGCAGGGTGACCACCTCGGCGCTGTCCATGTTGTGGGTGGTCTTCCGCAGAGCGTACATGACGTCGAGTTCCTCTTTCGTCAGGAGGAGCTCCTCGCGCCTGGTGCCGGAACGCTTGATGTCGATGGCCGGGAAGATGCGCCGCTCCGACAGCTTGCGGTCCAGGTGTAACTCCATGTTGCCGGTGCCCTTGAATTCCTCATAGATCACGTCGTCCATGCGGCTGCCGGTTTCTACCAGGGCCGTGGCCAGGATGGTCAGGCTGCCACCCTCCTCGATCTTGCGCGCGGCGCCGAAGAACCGCTTGGGCTTATGCAGGGCGCTGGGATCAAGGCCGCCGGACAGGGTTCGGCCGCTGGGTGGGATCACGAGGTTATGCGCCCGCGCCAGGCGTGTGATGCTGTCCAGCAGGATGACCACGTCCAGCTTGTGCTCCACCAGCCGCTTGGCGCGCTCCAGCACCATGTCGGCCAGCTTGACGTGGTTGTCCGGCGGGTTGTCGAACGTCGACGCCAACACCTCGCCCCGGACGGACCGCTCCATGTCGGTGACCTCTTCCGGGCGCTCGTCGATCAGCAGCACCATCAGCACCACGTCGGGATAATTGGTGGCGATGGCATTGGCGATCTTCTTCAGGAGGACGGTCTTACCGGCTTTCGGTGGGGCGACGATCAGGCCGCGCTGCCCTTTGCCGATGGGGGCCACCAAGTCGATGAGGCGGGCCGAGATTTCGTTGGCCGTCGTCTCCAGCGTCAGCCTCTCATTGGGGTGAATCGGGGTCAGGGCGTCGAACGGGAGCCGCTCCGCGGCCGCTTCCGGGCTCATCCCGTTGATCGCCTCGATGCGCAGAAGGCCGTAATAGCGCTCGTTTTCCTTGGGGGGACGCGCTTGGCCTGAAACGAAGTCACCGGTGCGGAGTTCGAAGCGCCGTATCTGCGACGGCGATACGTAGATGTCTTCGTCGCTCGGCAGGTAATTCCAGGGCCTGAGGAAACCGAAGCCCTCCGGCATGATGTCCAGGATGCCCTGGGCGAAGATCATTCCATCTTTTTCCGCGCGAGCCTTGAGAATCTCGAAGATCAGCTCGCGCTTCCGCATCGCACTGTACCCGCTGATGTTCAATTCCCGCGCCAGGTGGTAAAGGGCTTGCAGGTTGAGGGCCTCGAGTTCGTCAAGCGCCGGCACCACGGCCCGCTCGGGCACCGCGGCCCGGACGGATGGACCCCGCCGGGACGTGGCGCGCTCCGTTACCGTGACCTGTTCGGATGCGGCAGGCTGTTCGACTTCGATATCGCTGTTTTTCAAACGTCCTCTTCCCTCCTGAAGTGTTCGCACAAGAAAGGTCAGACGGAGACAGGCATCAAGCTGTTGCCTACAGCGCGCGTCACGGCGCGGCCACTGGAGGTGAAATGTTCGGGGCTTTCGGAATTGAAGTGACCGACAAGAACCCCAGCGCGACCGAGGACTCTAAGAATCACGGCTGGTCGGCAGTAACCACCCATATTATACGCCTGGAACCGGGCGTCGTCAAAGGGAGGGTTTTCGTCGTAAGGTCGAAGGCCGCACCCCATGGGTACGGCCTTACCAAGGAACTTCCGGCGGCGACCT
>DYIH01000095.1 GCA_020723785.1 Thermaerobacter marianensis | reverse complement strand
GAGTTCTTCCTGTACTACGACATCTGACTTTGCGTGGTCGGCGAGGCGCCTTCCGAAGCCCGGAGCGATGCGTGAAGCGTGAACCATTGGAGGGGTCTCGGTGCGGACCCTGAGGGTGTTGATGTTCGATCACGGGGGCGCCCTCGCCGGGCTCTCCCGGACTATGCGGGACTGCGGTTACGCGGTGGTGGCCGGGCCGCCGTCGGCGGAGGTCGACGGGGCCCTGGCCCTGGCGAGGCGCCTGCGCCCCGACCTGGTGCTGCTGGCCGCCGACCACCCCCAGGCCCCGACGCTGAGCGGCCGCCTCGCCGATGGACGGGTGGCCCCGGTCATTTGGGCCAGCCCGTCAGGTTCGCACGAGGTGCTGGAACGGGCCCGGGGCGCCCGGGCGGCGGCCCTGGTGCGGGCCGGCGCCGAGCCCCTCGACGTACAGGCCGCGGGGGAGCTGGCCGTGGCCTCCTTCCGCCAGCGATGCCACCTGGTGAAGACGGTGGCCAGGCTGGAGGAGACGTTGCAGGCGCGCAAGATGGTGGAGCGTGCCAAGGGGTTGCTGATGGAACAGTTCGGGCTCAGGGAATCCGAAGCCTACGACCGCTTGCGCCGGCTGGCCATGGACAGCCGCAGGAGCCTGCGCGAGGTCGCGGAAACGATCCTCGCCGTCGCCGACGTAGGCGCGGTGCCAAGGAACACCCGCGATACCGGCGCATGACTTGAAGAAAACCGACGGCGGCCACAAGGGTGTGGCCGCCGGGGGCAATGGGGCCTTCCGGCCCGGGTTCGCAAAGATCCCGCCGGGAGGCCTGCTTTTTTATTCCCCCGGCGGCCATTCCCAGGCTCAAAGACCGTTGGGATGAGGGGATGATGGGGGGTGCAACCCCTGCATATCGTGTTGGTTCAGGGCCATGCCGAGCTCCCCGAGGCTCTGCTCCACCGGCTGTCCGAGGCCGCCGGCGGGGCGCCGGAGGTTATCGGATGGCCTGATGTGATGGATCGGTTTCCCGACCCCGCTGTCGATGGCGTCATCCTCCCCTTCCGGAACCGGAATGAGCAGGATCTGACGGCAAAACTGGCCGTCTTCGACGTGGCCGTCTTTTGGATCGTCGAGCGGCGGGATACCGCCTGCCTGGCCCTGGCCAGCCGGTCGCCGGTCGCCGGCTGCCTGACAGGGTCGATGTCCCCCCTGGAAATGGCCTCGGTCCTGCGCCTGGGTATCGATCGGAGCCGGGAGTTGCGCCGGCTGGCGGAGAGGGTCAGCCGCCTGGAATCGGAAATCGATACCCGCAAGCTGCTGGAGCGGGCCAAGGGCGTGCTCATGGAGCGGTGGGGCCTCACCGAGGAGGAGGCGCGGCGGCGCCTGGTCAGGCAGGCCGCCGAGAAGGGGCGGCCCGTGGCGGAGATCGCCAGGGGAATCCTCATGCTGGCGCGTGTCCGGCGCGATTAGTCGGAACGGGGGCACCGCACCCTGACGGGGTGGATCAGCCGGCTTTCGGATTTTGCGCCTCACCCGGAGGAGAATCCGTGGCCGTGGCGAAGGGGTTCGGCCATGGACGCAATCCGAAGACCGGCCCGCATAGGGATCAGCCTTATCGCTACCGCGCTGCTCGCCGCCGGGTGTGGCGGGAACGGAGCCGTCCCCGCAGCGGCCACGCCGACATCCCCGGTCGATGACGGGGCCCTCACTTTTACCCAGCCGGATCAACGATCCGATGAGGGCCCCATCCTCCTGGCCGTCGTCGGTGACGTCATGCTGGCCCGGGGCGTGGCCAGGGCCATCGCGCAGCACGGCGTGGAATACCCCTTCGCCGCCGTCGCCCCGCGTCTGAGGGCCGCCGACTACACGTTCGCCAACCTGGAGTCCCCGCTGGGCGTGAAGGGGAAGGCGATACCCGGCAAGGGCATCTGGTTCCGCGCTCGTCCCGAGGCGGTCGCCGGCTTGGTCTACGCCGGCATCGACGGCGTCACGGTGGCCAACAACCACATCTTCGACTACGATACCGAAAACTTCCTCGAAACCATGGAAATCCTGCGGAAGAACGGCATCGGCGTCACCGGCGGCGGCGAAGACCTGGCCGCCGCCCGCCGTCCTCTGGTGGTGGACGTCCGCGGCGTCAAGGTCGCCTTCCTGGGGTACAGTCAGTTTGCCGACCTGTTCTGGGATTGGAACTACCGGCGGAGCTTCGCGGCGACCGCCTCCCGCCCTGGTGTCGCGCCCGTCCGCGACGCCTGGCTGGCCGAGGACATCGCGTCGGCCCGCCGGTCCGCGGACGTGGTGGCGGTGGCCTTCCACTGGGGTGAGGAGTATGTCAACCACCCCAACGAGGCCCAGCGGCGCCTGGCCCATCGAGCCATCGACCTGGGGGCCGACCTGGTGCTCGGCTTCCACCCCCACGCCATTCAGGGTATCGAGCGCTATGAGAAAGGATTGATCGCCTACAGCCTGGGCAACTTCGTCATGGACCAGAAGAAGCCGTTGACCCGGGAGAGCATGATCCTGGAAGTGCGCCTCACGCGGCAGGGTGTGGCGGGATACGAGGTCGTGCCGGTGATCATCGACGCCTGTCAGCCCCGCATCCTCGAGGGGGAGGCGGCGCGGCCGCTCCTGGATAAGATGGCGCGGATTTCGGCCGGTCTGGGGCGGGATTGACGGCCGGCGCCGGCTCCTGCCCGACTCGGTGCCGGTTATCCCGTGGGCTCGTCTACACCGACTTGAATCGGATGCGCGGCGTCAGGAGCCCCAGGACCAGCCCGAAGACCAGGTTCTCGGCCAGGGAGAGGACCACGCTACCGGTCGTTGCCGGGATGCCGATGACGGGCAGGAGCAGGTAGCGGCCCACCAGCCAGACGGCCAGCCCGAAGCCGAGGCCGACCGCCCAGTCCGGGCCGGGGATGCTGCCGCGAATCGCCGCGTAGAGCAGGCCCCACGCGACCGCCACGACCAAGAGCGCCACGATGCCGAGGGCGAGGGCCGGCGTGGCGCGTGCTTCGATGCCGAGGCCGCGCGCCAGGAGGGGGGCGTAGTTGCCCGCCCGCACTCCGAAGACGGGCGCCGCCGCATAGAAAAAGGTCACCGTCACCACACCCGCCACCATCGAAGCCACCAGCGCCGACGACCAGGAAACGGTTCGCGTCTGCAGAGAGATCCCTCCTTTCCGTACCGTTAGAATGCAGCGCAGGACCGGTCCCTATGCATGGCGAATCCGCGGCAGAGCGGCCAGCGGACGCCGGGCGACGACCGTCCGGCGGCGCTCGTCGAGGTCATCAGCCGGGGAGATCGTGATGGGCCGACTGGTGTATAATATAATAGAGTTGAAGCGAGGAATGTAAGGGGGTGCTTACTTTATGTCCATGCAATATGTTGCAAAGGTAACCGGCAAAGGTCAGATCACGATCCCCAAGGAACTGCGGGAAGCCATCGGGCTCCACGACGGTGAATACGTCCTCCTGTATCCGCAGGGGCAAGGGGTTCGTATCGAAAAGGCGTTGATTGCACCCCTTGAGCGGTTCGATGACCTGGCCGCCCGGACCGAGGAGCGGTTCAAGCAGCAGGGCGTTACCGCGGAAACCGTTGAGGAGGCGGTTCGGTGGGCGCGGGAAAACCGCGGGTAGTTCTGGATACGAACGTCCTCGTCTCGGCGTTGGGTTGGAATGGCCCGGAGCGCCGGCTGTACCGTTCCTGCCTGGCGGGGGTGATCCAGCTCTGCATCTCCATCCCGCTGGTTGATGAATTGATCCGGGTGATGAGCTATCCCAAGTTGGGTTTTTCCGTTCAGGACCAGCAGGTGATGATCCAGGATATTCTCCGCGTCGGCTGCTTCCCGTCTGAACTTCCGGTGGTGCGGGTGATCCAGGAAGACCCGGCTGACGACCGGGTGCTGGCCTGCGCCCTGGCCTGTGGTGCGGACCGGATTGTGACGGGGGATGCCCACCTTCTCAACTTGGGGACGTTTCACGGCATCCGGATTCTCAAGGCAGCCGCCTGGCTCCAGCAGTTCGATGAAACTCGAGGAGCGGGTGACCGATGAGACGGCATCTCGACGTCATGAAAGGAGGTTCCCCATGGGCGCGAGTTTTGAAGAAATGGGTCTCAGTGAGCCGATGCTCAAGGCGATCACGGCCATGGGCTTCGAGGAAGCGACCCCGATCCAGGCCAGGGCCATCCCGATCGTGCTGCAGGGGCGTGACCTGGTCGGCCAGGCCCAGACGGGGACGGGCAAGACGGCCGCCTTCGGGATTCCCATCCTTGAACGGATCAATCCCAAACGGATGGAGATCCAAGCCCTGATTGTCGTTCCCACCCGGGAACTGGCCGTGCAGGCCTCCGACGCCCTCAGCCGCCTGGGCCGGTACCGCGGGGTGCGGGTGTTGCCGATCTACGGGGGGCAGGCCATCGACCGTCAGTTCCGCGCCCTCGCCCACCACCCGCACGTCATCTGCGGCACGCCCGGTCGCCTGCTCGACCACGTCCAGCGCGGGACCATGCGCCTGGATCAGACGCGGGTGGTCGTCCTCGACGAGGCCGACGAGATGCTGGACATGGGGTTCCTGGAGGATATCGAAGCCATCCTCCGCGCGGTGCCCCGCGAGAGCCAGACGCTCCTCTTCTCGGCGACGATGCCGGCGCCGATCCAGGGGCTCGCCCGCCGCTTCCTCAAAAATCCCGAGTTCGTGGCCATCGACCGGGCGACGGTGACGGCGCCCTCCATCGAGCAGGTCTATTACGAGGTGAGCGAGCGGGAGAAGGCCGACGTGCTGACGCGCCTGCTGGACATCGACAACCCCGAATTGGCCCTGATCTTCGTGCGGACCAAGAGCCGGGTGGACGAGCTGACCGACGTGCTGCAGCGGCGCGGGTACGAGGCCGACGGCCTCCACGGCGACAAGAGCCAGAAGGTGCGGGAGGCGACGATGCGGCGCTTCCGGGAGGGGCGCGTCAACCTCCTGGTGGCCACCGACGTGGCGGCCCGTGGACTGGACGTCTCGGGGATCACCCACGTGTACAACTTCGACATCCCCCAAGACGCGGAAGGCTACGTGCACCGCATCGGCCGGACCGGGCGCGCCGGCCGGGCGGGGGTGGCGGCAACCTTCGTGACCCCGCGGGAAATCCGGCTGCTGAAGACGATCGAGCAGATGACCAACGTCCGCATGCAGCGGAGGCGGGTGCCCACCCAGGCCCAGGCGGTGGAAGGGCGCCAGCGTCTGGCGGTGGACAGGCTGCTGGACGTGGTCCGGACCGGCGGCTTCGTCGGGCACATCGCCCTGGCCGAGGATTTGCTGGAACAGTACGACTCTGTCACCCTGGTCGCCGCGGCGCTCCAGTTGGCCGGCAAGAGCGCGGCGGAGGGGCCGGCGGAACTGTCGTCCGTTGGGACCGACGAAAGGCCCGGGGCCGGGGCGAGGCGCCGGGGTGGCGCCAGGGCATACGCGCGGAGGGGCGGCAAGCGTTGAGGCTCCTGCGCCTGCCGCAAAAAATCCATTGAATCCCTTTATGCATCTGCAGTATATTTAAAAAGAATGCGTGTGCTGCAAACGGAGGAGGCGCCGCTCTTTGGGCATAAACCTGACACGGAAGATCCTAGCCGCGCACCTGGTTTCCGGCGAGATGAAGGCCGGCGAGGAGATCGCCATCCGCATCGACCAGACGCTGACCCAGGACGCCACCGGCACCATGGCCTACCTGCAGTTCGAGGCCATGGGCGTGCCGCGGGTGAAGACCAAGCTCTCCGTCAGTTACGTCGATCACAACATGCTCCAGACCGGCTACGAGAACGCCGACGACCACCTCTTCCTCCAGACGATCGCCGCCAAGTACGGCATCCACTTCTCCCGTCCGGGGAACGGCATCTGCCACCAGGTCCACCTGGAGCGGTTCGCCGTGCCCGGAGACACCCTGCTGGGGTCGGATAGTCACACGCCGACGGCCGGCGGGATGGGCATGATCGCCATCGGCGCCGGCGGCCTGGACGTGGCCGTGGCCATGGGCGGCGGCCCGTTCTACCTGGCCATGCCCAAGGTGGTCGGCGTCCGCCTCACGGGCCGGCTGCGGCCCTGGGTGTCGGCCAAGGACATCATCCTGGAACTCTTGCGCCGGTTGAGCGTCAAGGGCGGCGTCGGCAGGGTCTTCGAGTACACCGGCGGGGGCGTCGCCGGCCTGACCGTGCCCGAGCGGGCCACGATCACCAACATGGGAGCGGAACTGGGCGCGACCACTTCCATCTTCCCCAGCGACGAGGTGACGCGGGCCTACCTGCGCGCCCAGGGGCGGGAGGATGCCTGGCGGCCCCTGGGGCCGGATCCCGATGCAACCTACGACGAGATCGTGGAGATCGACCTCGGTACGTTGGAGCCGCTGATCGCCATGCCGCACAGCCCGGACAACGTGGCCCGCGTGCGGGACGTGGCC
>DYIH01000094.1:782-6523 GCA_020723785.1 Thermaerobacter marianensis | reverse complement strand
GGGAGCGCCGTGAGGTGGAGAAAGACCGCGCGTTGGACGAGCGCCACCTTGGGCCGATGGCAGCCGTGGTACGGCGGCACTCGGACGAGATCCGGGACCACGAGCGCCGGATCAAGGTCTTGGAGGAGCAGGTCGGGAGGTGAACTACCCCGCCCTGACGGACGGGGCTTCCTGGTTCATTAACAATAGAGCCTGTCGCACAACCTGGGCGCGGAGCGATCGGTGGGGCCGAAATAGAGACCAAACGATCTCTTCCGGTTGGGGGCATCGCTCGCAAGGGTCCGGTTTTCGGTTGAAACGGCGAGGCGGAGTTGGGCGGCCCCACCTTGGCGCGACAGGTTTTATTAACCACAGTTATATTCCAGGGTTGCAAGCCTTTGCCGCACAAGGTTTGCGCGACTCACGCACAATGCTTATGCATGACGGTAATATGCACCACAGTAATAAGGTCTTGGCACGGTCCCGGAACGCTTTGTCGCACAAGCTTTTCCGGATCCGGATTTATGTGCCTGGTTAATGAGCCTATCGCACAACACCCTGTTTTGCCGGCGGCCAGCCGCCGGCCGGACGCGGCGTCCGGTGAGAGGAGGGCGTATAACGTGCCTTCGGAGTCCACGACCAGTTGTTGGACCCCGACCGGTAGCGACCAGAGGAGTTCACCCGAGGGGGAGAATGCGTACAGGGCGCCGTGGCCGGCGTAGACCGTTCCGTCCGGGCCGACGACGGGCGGCCCGAAACCTGTCCCCATCTCCGAAGGCGTCACCCAGGCCAGCCGTCCGTCATCCGCGAGGGCGTGCAGGCGCCCGTTGTCGGAGAAATAGATCCGATCCCGTTGCCGCCCACCGGCATCAGCCTTCCCCACCGCCACTCGCAGGACCCCGTAGGTCGACAGGTCGAACTGCCAGAGCACCTCCGGCTCTCGTCCCATGGATCTCCCCTGCCCCGGCGCCACCCGCAGCGCCTACGCCTGGGCCTGGAACCAGATCGTGAGCCGGGCCGGCAGGCCGGCCACGGCCGAGCGGAAGCGCAGGCGAGCGAAGCGGAGGAAGTGGAGGGGCGTGATGACGGCGTTGTCCAGGGGGGCGAGGCGGATGAGGGCGCCGTCGGGCTGCCAGAGGAAGCCGTCGGGGCTGATCTCCAACTGGACCTGGGCGCTGTTGACCAGCCCGGTGTTGCGGACGAAGAAGGTGTAGGTGGTCCGCTCGGAAACGTCCCGCGCGATGGAGGGGTCGAAGTCGTCCCGGGTGACGTGCTCCTCACGGGCCTCGACGAAGCCGCGCCGGACGACGGCCACCTCGCCGGGACGGATGTCATTGACGACGACACGCTGGGTGGCCAGGGCGCGGAATCGGATCCCCGCCTTGACGACCGCCTCGTCGGGCTGGGGCAGTTCGACCACCTGCTCCCCCACCTCCCCGGCCGGCAGGATGTCCATGCCAGGTTCCACCCCCGCCAGGGGGATGAGGCCGCTCACCGCTTCCCGGTGGCTCACGAACCGCACCTCATCACTCTCGTCGACGTAGGTGAGGTGCGTGACGGCCCTCCCCGACACCAGCGCCTTGCCCGCCAGCGCCAGGCCGCCGAGATCGGCGAGGGCCGCCTCGGCTTTCCGGATCTTCCTGGCGCCGGGCTCGAGGGGGATGTGAAAGACGGCGAAGGCCTCGACCGACCCCTCGGCCACGAGCGCATCGAGAATGAAGCCCCGCTTCTCACCCATGTGCCATCCTATTCCCCGGTCATCCGCCCGTCTCCCCGTCATAGGATGGCGGGGAGGCTCAAGCAATGCCCAACGTCAACTGGCCGGCCGATTTCCTCGACGCCAAGGTCCGGGTCGCAAGCACCCCCTACCTCTACATGATCGCCGAGGGTAAGGTGCCCGGCCACGCCGTGGGCATCGCCCTCGGCGAGCGGACCAACGTCAGCACCTCGGTCTTCGAGGACCTGGACTCGGGCTTCGGCGCCGAGCCCCACACGCCGTCGGGCGCCCGGATCGTCTCCTCCTCGGCCAGCGACACGGCCGCCGGCACCGGCGCCCAGAAGGTCCTGCTGGAATACCTGGACGCCAACTGGATCGAGAAATACGAATTGGTGACGCTGAATGGGACCACACCCGTGACTTTGGCGGCCACCGACATCGTCCACATCCAGGAGCTCGAGGTGGCCCAGGTGGGCAGCGGGGGTTTCGCCGCCGGCAACATCGACCTGCAGAACCCGGCCGGTACCGTCACCTGGGCGCGCATCGCCGCCGGCACCAACGTCTACTTGAACGCCCGCTACCACGTCCCCGCCGGCAAGACGCTCTTCATCGTCGAGTGGACGGCCAGCGCCTTCAACGGCGCCGCCAAGTTCCACCTGGACGTCGAGCACGCCCATCCCGGCGGCGGCAAGGTCTTCCACACGATGGACGCCATCCAGGTGGAGAAGGGGGCCGTCAACCCTCAACTCCTGACACCCCTCAGGGTGGAGGAGAAGTCCCACGTCCAGGTGCGGGCCCGGGCCAAGGGCGCGGCGACGGACGCCGTGGCCCGCTTCGGCTTCTTGGTCGAGGATGCATAGGATCAGGTCGCCAGCTCCACCCCGACCAGGGTGACGGCCACCGCCACCGCGGCGCTGGTGGTCACCGTCACGCTCTCGCCGGCGCCGCCGACGATCCCGTCGGGGAACAGGACGTCCCGCTGCCGCTGGCTGGCCGTGAGGTAGGCCTTGAAGAAGGTGGCGGCGCCGAACTTGAAGGTGACGTCCACGGCCGCGGCCGCGCCGTTCTGGACGTTCAGGCCGGTCAACTGCACGCGGTTCCCCGCGGCCGGCGTCCAGATGGCGGTGTCCGTCTGCTGGGCGGTATACTCGGCGAACTTGTAGCTGCTGGCCAACAGGTTTCACCCCCTTTGTCCGGGGCGCCCCCGGCGTGCCCCGGAACGCCCCGGCATGCCACGGGTGTCCTGGACATACCCCGGGCCTCGCCCCCCAGGCTTGTCCCATCCTATGCGCGCCGCGCCCCCGGTGCCACCCGCAAGCGCCTCGCCCGGCCCGGCGCCGGGTCAGACGTGCGCCTGGAAGAAGAGGGTGAGGCTGGCGGTGGTGGCGGCCGCCGCGGTGGCGTACTGCAGGCGGGCGTACTTGACGAAGCGCCCGGGGACGAAGAAGAACATGTCGCCAGCGGCGATGGTCTGGGCGGTGAGGGATGGATCGTCCTTGAAGTTGGCGCCGTCGGGGCTGAGCTGCAGCTTCACCGAGGCGCTGTCCGGGCCGGCGTTGAGGGCGGTGAAGGTGACGCTGGAGTAGGAGATGACGTTCCGCGTCGTGGCGCTAACGAAGGCGGTGGTGGTGGCCGTGACGGTCTCCGACACGTCCGCCGTGGCCCGGTCGCCCAGGGTCATGACCAGCGAGGCGGCCGTGAGGTTGCTCATCGTCACGTTCAGGCAGGCAGCGGTTGGTTGCGAAACGACAGCCAAAAGGCAGGCGGCCGTCGGTTGGGACACCTGTGCCAGGAGGCTCGCCGCCGCTGGCTGGGACACCTGCGCCAAAAGGCAGGCAGCCGTCGGTTGGGACACCTGCGCCAAGAGGCTCGCCGCCGCCGGCTGGGACACCTGCGCCAGGAGCTGCGACGGGATCTCGCTGAACACCTTGAAGTTGGCCATGATCACCGTTCCCGCGGGCGTTTGACCGGTTATATACCCAGGTTATGACCTCACCCGGGACACGTGACCCCACGCCTACCGGCATCCATGGCACGGGATCCTCCCGGCGGGGTGCGCGGCCCGCGGCAGCACCCCATATGCTGTAACCACCCGCCGGATCCGCCGGCCGGAGGGGGGCCGCGCTTGCCGGAGCGCCCGCTGCTCAGCCTGTGCATGATCGTCCGCGACGAGGAGAGGAACCTGCCGCGCTGCCTGGCCAGCGTCCAGGGGGTCTGCGACGAGATGGTCGTCGTCGACACCGGGTCGCGGGACCGCACGCCCGAAATCGCCCGGGCCTTCGGCGCGGCCGTCCACAGCCGCCCCTGGCGGAACGACTTCGCCGCCGCCCGCAACCACGCCCTGGACCTGGCCGGCGGCCAATGGGTGCTGTGCCTCGACGCCGACGAGGAGCTCCACCCCGAGGACCGCCGGCGGCTGGACCGGCTGCTCGCCGTCCCCGGCGTGGAGGGCTACATCTGCCGCATCCACAACTTCACCGGCCGCCTGGAGGACGGCGCCGTGGAGGTCTCGGCCGGCCTGCGGCTCTTCCGCAACCGGCCCGAATACCGGTGGAGCGGCGCCCTCCACGAGCAGATCGGGGAGGCCATCCTCCGCCGGTGCCCCGGCTCCCTGGCGGTGGGCGGCCCGCGCATCCTCCATTACGGCTATCTCGACGAGGTCACGGTAACCAGGGCCAAGCGTGAGCGCAACCTGGCCATCGCCCGGGATCTGGCGGCCTCCCGGCCCGAGGACGCCTTCACGCTCTTCAACCTGGGGATCGAGTACCACCGGCTGCGGCGCTGGGAGGAGGCCCTGGCCGCCTACCGCCGGGCGGAACGGCGGATGACGCCCGGGGCGACGTGGGGCGGCAAGCTCTACAAGGCCATGACCCTGGTCCTGGCCCACCTGGGCCGGCCGGAGGAGGCCCTGGTGACAGCCGGCCGGGGCCTGGCCGCCTATCCCGACTACACCGACCTCGTCCACGTCCAGGGGGTGATCCTGCTGGTGGAGAAGCGCCTGCCGAGGGCCATCGCCGCCTTCCGCCAATGCCTGGCCATGGGCGATGCGCCGGTGCCGCCCCACGCGGCCGCCGACCTGGGCATGGGCGGCTCCAGGGCCTGGTTCGCCCTCGGCATGGCGTACGAGGACTGCGGCCACTTGGTGGAAGCCATCGAGGCCTACCAGCAGGCCTATGTGACCGGCGGCAATCGCGTCGGCCCCCTCTATCGCATCGCGGCCATCGCCGTGCCCAGGGAGAGCCCCGCGGCCGTCCGCGCTTACTTCGAGCGCTTCTTCGACCTCGCCGATCCGGCCCATCTCCTGACGCTGGCCCACATCCTCCAGGCGGCGGGGGGAACCGCCCTGGCCCTGCCCTACCTCGACCGGGCCGAGCGGGCCGGCGCCGACGGCGCAGCCGTGGCCGCCCTTCGCGCCCTCTGCCAGCCGCCAGCGGCAGCGGCGGTAGCCCAAGAGACGGCGCCCGCCCAAGAGGCGGCGGCAGCGGCGGCAGCCCAAGAGACGGCGCCCGCGGCGGCAGCGGCGACCGGGGAACGGGAGGAAGAGGAAAAACGGGTGGCGAGGCAGGCTCACCGCGGCTCCCGCCTCAGCGTCTGCCTCATCGTCCGCGACGAGGAGGAGGACCTCCCCCGCTGCCTGGCCAGCGTCGCCGCCATCGCCGACGAGCTGGTGGTCGTCGACACCGGGTCCACCGACCGCACCGCCGCCATCGCCAGATCCTTCGGCGCCCGGGTCCACGCCTTTCCCTGGACCGGCCACTTCGGGGCGGCCCGCAACCACGCCCTGGACCTGGCCGGCGGCGACTGGATCCTCTTCCTCGACGCCGACGAGGAGGTCCACCCCGACGACCGGCCGCTGGTGAGGGATCTGATGCGGGACCGGTCCCTGGAGGGCCACTTCCTGCGCATCGTCAACTACTTCGGCCCGGCGCCGGGCGTTGACGCGGCCACCGACCTGCGCCTCTGCCTCTTCCGCAACCGGCCGGATTACCGTTTCCACCAGCCGATCCACGAGGACATCAGCGGGAGCATCCGCGCCGCCCGCCCC